>JAKAWM010000270.1 GCA_021827285.1 Actinomycetes bacterium
CAGTACCGTACGGTGTGGCTCCGGCTTCAGGGGCCCGGCCGGGTGGCTGTGCGGTCCATCTTCGAGAAGCCTGAGCGCTACGCCAACGTGGTCGCCAGTAGCCCGATGACGTCCTGGCGATGGTAAGCACCCGCCCCGTTACCGGCGCTCAGCCTCCCCACTGGCAGGCCAGCTGCTCGGCCACGAAGCGGTCCACTGCTTCTATCCCCCGGCGCTGGCCCTCATGAAACGCGACATGGGCATCCGTAGCCCCCGGCTCGCCCAGCCCCGGGCTTGGGTAGGCCATCACCACCCGTCCCAACAGCGCAACTTTGATGCCACACAGATCCATCGCCACCTCGACAGTGTCACCCATGCGCAGCGGCTTGACCCCTTCCAACTTCAGGCCGCCGTGCGAGAGGTCGGCCACCGAGGCCTCGTAGGGGAGCCCCCGGTGCGATGAGCGTACGTGGCGCACCGCCACCGGCAGGTTGGCACCAACCCGGGGATCGATCCGGCGCTGGATGAACAGCGGCCCGTCCAGTATTTGGACGCTCAGCCCAGTCCCTTCGGGGGCGTAGGGAACGATGCACAGCCACTTGTACATACCCACCGAACGGGGCATGACGAGGTCGATGATGGCCCCTTCTTCCACCGGCCCGGCCGGCATCCCGTCGAGCAATTCGAGGGTCATCGTCCGCTGGTCGCACGCGGTCACCTGGGCGGGCCGGGTCTCGCCCTGGTCGAGCTGGAGCCCAACCCTCACTCCGGGCTGCAACGGGCCTGCCATGACGGTTACCGATGTCATCGTCTCCTCGTTCGGCCCCGCGGCCTTCTAAGTGAGCAAACAGGGGGCAACTTGCCTCTCTATCTCATCGGCTGGGCGCTGGGATAACTTGAAAGCGCTTTCGCTTTTTGCCAGCCACCTCCGCGCGGTACGCCTCAGTGCATGGACCGCTCAGACTTCGAAGCTGGCGTCCCTTAGGTGGCCGGCGACAAAGCGGCCGATGACCTCCGCGGCATCAGCCTGGTCATCCAGAAAGCTGATGTGTGCCAGCCGCAAACCAGAATTCGCGGGGCTCGGGTAAGCCATTACCACTCTCCCAACCACCTCTACTGGTTCGCCTGGCAAACCCACCTTCACCTCGACCGTGTCGCCCGTGCTCAACTGGCAGGGCGTCTCCAGCTTGAGCCCGCCCCGGGAGAGATCGGCCACGGTAGCAGGGTACGAGCGGCCTCGCCGAGCAGAACGCTCCCGCCTCACTTCGGCCCCCAAGGTGGCATCCACCCTCGGCCCCATACGCCTTTGAATGAAAAGGGCTGACCCGGAAATCTCCACTTCAGCCCGCTCCGAGGTCGGCAGGGAGTTGACCGTGCAAACCCAGTGGTAGACACCTTCGGGCCGCGGGAGGAAGAGATCGATCATAGAACCCGGGCCCAGCTCGCCCGGAGGCGGCTCGTCGAGCAACTGGAGCCCCAGCTTGCGGCCGTCAATCTGAGCCACCACGGCAACGCAGGTACCTGCCTCAGGGAACTCGAGGCTGACGCGTACGCCCTCCTCCATTGGCCCAGTGCTCAGAGCGGTCGATGCCATGGCTACCATGCTCGATCATGGCATACGGCGGGGTGGCCTCGCCGGGCCCTTCGCCAATCGCAGCTCATCCGCTGAGCGTGTTGAGGGGCATGCAGGTCATGCAGGTCTG
The DNA here is from genome assembly GCA_021827285.1 of Actinomycetes bacterium. Classification (GTDB taxonomy): domain Bacteria; phylum Actinomycetota; class Acidimicrobiia; order Acidimicrobiales; family Palsa-688; genus JAKAWM01. Next base: position 1,683 of record JAKAWM010000270.1, read on the forward strand.
GGCCCCCAACGCCCGCGACGACGACTCCGCTGGCTCCGCCCCATCGCCGTACAGGCCGGCCAGCATCCCCCTGACCATCCCACGGTCCACCGCGCAGATGACAGGGTGGCGGAGGGCGGCGTCGAAGAAGGGGCAGGCATCCTTTATCAAAGCCAGCGTGCGCCCCCGGGGCTCGGTGCGAGCGGCGAAGCCATGGGCGGTGAGGGCATCGGCAATGGCACTCAACGCCGATCGCAGGCTGCGCTGGCCTTCCCGGCCATCTCCCGGGCCGAACATCGAGACCAGGTTGCGGCCGTAGGCGAAGCCCACGCCCTCGGCCATCTCTTCGGCCTGGGCCGAAGGCAGGAGAGCGAGGGCACCTCCCAGAAGCGCCAGCAACAGGTCCTCACCCCGGCCGGCCGTCTCCAGCACATCAGCGTGCCCGTTCGCCCGGTAGAGCTTCGAGGGCCTCCCGGCACCTGAGCCCTTGGAACGGTCACTGACCACTTGGAGGTAGCCCCCGGCGGCCAGTTTGTCCAGGTGGTGACGGGCGACGTTCGGGTGCAGGCCGAAGCGGCGGGCGACCTGGGAAGCCGTCACACCCCCCGAGCCCCGCACATGCAGGTAGACCTGACGCCGGGTGGGGTCGCCGAAGGCGGAGGTAACTGCCGCCACGACGGCAGAAAACTCCTGGCCGGACAGGTCGCGGTCGCCTAAGTGGCCCGGAGCTGACGGCTCGTGCCGCCCCAGCCTTCCCTGAGGATCAACCGCGGCCTGGCCCACGAGCGACATGGTACCGGGACGGCCAGGCTGAAACCGTCCGTTTGGCTCCAAGCGGGGCCCGACCGGGCCTGGCAAGCTGGCCGGCAGTGATCCGCCCCGGCCCGTGCGCTGCCCGCCCGTGGTCCGCCCCGGCCCGTGCGCTGGCCGCCGGCCGGTAGCATCAGAGTAGATGCCCGTCTCCGAACACCAGGTGATCGATGCCCTGAGGGACGTTCACGACCCCGAGCTTGGTGCCAGCATCGTCGACCTGGGCATGGTGAAGCAGCTCGAGATCGTCGGGCCGGCAGTGACGGTGACCGTCGCCCTCACCGTCTCTGGTTGCCCGTTGCGCCACGAAATAGACAACCGGGTGCGTTCCGCAGTGGGCGGCTTGGACGGCGTCGAGAGCGTCACCGTCAACCAGGCGGTGATGAGCCCCGAAGAGCTGGCAGGGTTGAGGTCCAGGTTGCGGGGGCCCGAGCCCGAGGCCTGGTCGTCTTCCAGCCGCAGCCAAGGTCAACGCTTGGGCCACGAAGAAGGCCGCGCCAACCCCTTCAGTGCCCCCAGCAGCCGCACGCGAATAGTCGGGGTCAGCTCGGGCAAGGGAGGGGTCGGCAAGTCCACGGTGGCAGTGAACCTGGCCGTGGCGCTGGCCGCCACCGGGCGGTCGGTGGGTTTGCTTGACGCCGATGTCTACGGCTTCTCGGTGCCCGCCATGCTCGGGGTGGCCGGCGCGCCCACCATGGGGGACGGCAAAGTTGTCCCCCCGGAAGCTTTTGGGGTGCGAGTGATCTCCATGGGCTTTTTCGTGCCCGATGACCAGCCGGTCATCTGGCGAGGGCCCCTGCTCCACAAGACCTTGGAACAGTTCCTGGTGGACGTCGATTGGGGCGACCCGGACTTTCTCCTCATTGACATGCCGCCCGGGACCGGGGACGTGGCACTGTCCATGGCTCAATACCTGCCCGTGTCGGAGGTCTACGTGGTCACCACCCCGCAGCCCGCAGCCCGCAGGGTGGCCCAGCGCAGCGCTTACATGGCCAAGAAACTGAACCTCCCCCTGCGCGGGGTGATCGAGAACATGAGCTGGTTCAGGGGGCCGGACGGGGCGCGCTTGGAGATCTTCGGTAGCGGCGGCGGTGCCCAACTGGCACATGAGCTCGGGGTACCGCTGCTCGGGCAGATCCCGCTCGTGCCGGCGCTGCGCCAGGGTGGGGATGAAGGCGTGCCCCTGGTGGTTTCGCAGCCCACCTCCGAGGCGGGAGAAGCTTTGCGCGCCATAGCCCAGTCCATCACCGAGCAGAGCCCGGCCAGGGCCACCTAACCAAGAT
>JAKAWM010000271.1 GCA_021827285.1 Actinomycetes bacterium
GCGTTGGCCTGGCTCTCGGCTCGCCCGGAGAGCGGGCCGACGACCTGGTCAATAAGGCTGACATGGCCATGTACGCGGCCAAGATGAACGGTAGGGGTCACTGGGAAGCCTGGCGCAAGGAACTGGTGGCGGCCGGAGCTACAGCACATGGCCACTGATGAAGGCCGCCGTCACCGAGGCCCAGCTCGGATCAGGCCACCGGTGCGAGGAGCTTCCAACGCCGAGTCGCCGGCGCGCTTGTTCGGTATTGCTCTGTCGCTGCTCCTGGTGAGCGTGCTCGTGGCTGGCCACAGTGTCTCAGTGCTGGTGACAGGGGCTGACAAAGCCCGTAAGCAGGCCGAACTTCACCCTCTCCGGCCTGGCCTGACCGGCCGGGCCCCGGCCACTACCATCCCGCCGAGCACCCCTCCTTTGAGGACTGGGCCCCTTCCTCCTGCCCAGAGCACCTCGACCACCGCAGCCATCTCGTCTGGGCCAGGTGGTAGGTCCACAACGGCGCCATCAACGGTTTCTGGGGAGGCGGTCCCCTCTACCCGACCGCGCCGTCCGCCCGCCACGACGGCACCCCAGGGGGAAGGTCGCCCTGGCTCGGCCGCCCCGGCACCCGAGAACGTCTTCCGCATATCCATCAGGGCCGAGGCCTTAACCTCAGCGGCCAATGTCCTCTACCCGGGAGCGGCTGGCGACGTGATGGCGACCATCACCAATCCCAACCCGTTCCCGGTCACCATCACGGCCGTGCAGTTGCCGGCAAAAACCAGGTACGCCACCGGCTACATGGACCGCGGCCTCAGCCAGCCCGAGGCGGGCTGTACGTCCGCCACCAGCGGCGTTTTCTGGGACCATGCCGGCGTTGGCATCACCACCCACACCCTCCAGAGGGCTCTGACAGTACCCGCTCAGGGCGCTGGCGCCGAGGGGAGGCTCGTGGTGACCTTCCAGGGTGACGCCTTGATGGCCTCGACAGCCCCCGCGGCCTGCGAAGGGACCTACTTCTTGATGCCGGCCCTGGTGGGCGTGATGGCGACGGCGGGTGGGAGCGCCACGACATCCCCGGCGGCGGACGCCTGGAACAGCTAGCGCCCATATGGGGCCATATGGGGGGATCGTCCATGCGGCGGCTCAAGTGCTACCTTGTAGCTCCTGGCCAACCTGGCCCCGCCCATGGCGGTCGAGCCAGCTGGCTGGCTCGACCGCTAAGTCGGGTTGTTTTACAGCAGGAAGTTTATGGTCTCAAAGCGCTGGCCGAGCACCGAGCCCGGTGTCTCCACACCCAGCACCTGCTCGAGAATGGTTGCGTAGATGCGGCGAAAGTCGGTGGTGAAAATCAGGTTGCCATACTCGTCGAGGTGGCTGAAGCTGGGCGTTGCCCCATAAAACCCGCCCTTGACCCCCGGGCCCACGACAAGGACCACGCTGGCCGAGCTATGGTCGGTCCCCCCGCTGGCGTTGACTCGCGGCGTGCGGCCGAACTCGCTGTAGATCATGACCACCGGGCTCTTGCCCGGCGTTGCCTGGGGGAAGGCGCTCATGAAGCTTTGCACCGCTTGGTCGAGCGAGGCCAGCAGGCCGGCATGGGTGCCGGCCTGATTGGAATGGGTGTCGAAACTCGCCCAGCTAACGCTGTAAGCGCTGGTTGGCATCCCGTATTGGATCAGTTCGGCCACGATGCCCAGTTGGGCCCCGATATCTCCACCATCTCCTCCCGGCGCCGCGGCCGGGGGTTTTTCTTTGGTGAGTGCCGCCGCCGCCTTGGTCCCCACCGCCAGGAGGTTGGCACCAGAAGATGCCTGAGCTGCCATGAGGGGGGGTTCGCCGGGGTGCGAGCTCATCATCTGGCGGTAAGCCATGCTGAAGGCCTGGTTGCCGCTCGGCAACTGAGACCCCGGAGACGTGGAGTCGACAACGGCACTGCCTCGTCTTGCTGTTCCTACCAGCGCGATCGGGAGCGTCGGGCCGACAGATAAGGCCCGGAAGGGGTCCTTACCGGTGATATCCAGCCAGCGCCCCAACCAGCCCGGACCGGGGTCCCCCGACAGTTGGGCGGTCTGCCATATGGTCTGCGAGGCGAAATGGCTGAAATTCGGCTTCGGGTACTCGACGCCGCTGATGATGGCCACCTTGCCGGCTTTCCACAGGGAATAGAGGCCGGTGAGGGACGGATGCAAGCCCAGATGCCCGGTGCCGTCGTGCCCAAGGGGGAGGATCTGGTCGCCCGGGATGGCGAGCCCCTTTCGCCAGTCCCGGTAGATCCCGCTTTCGTAGGGGACCACGGTATTTAGCCCGTCGTTGCCGCCATAAAGGGTGCATAGGACGAACGGCCCCTTGGGAGGGACGGTGGCGGCAGAGGCCTCAGCCATGCTGAGCAGGGAACCGAGGCTGCTGAAGCGCACCAAACCGGTGGCCACTCCACCGCCAACTACACCGGTCAGGAACTGGCGCCGGTTTATCGTCAATCGGGCCTCCTCATCAGTTCATAGCGAACTCGGGCGACACCAGGGCCAGGGTCACCAGTTGCTGTGCCGGCCAGGACCCAGTGTTGGAACGCAGCGTTAGCGCCAGCGAGGTCAGTGCGGTGACGGTTTGGTGGGAGGGATTGGTCAGCCCCACCAGCCTGAGCGCGGTGGTAACTTGATCGGCCGGCCGGCCGTCATTGTTTTCCAGGGCGGTGAGGTCGGCCACGCCTGCGATAGCGCCGGCTAGTTGAAGGTAGCCCGCGGCCGCCCCGGTAGACTGCCAGTAGCCGTTGAAGCCCCACCCGCCCACCGAGGGCGGTGTAAAGGGCACCTGGCCGATATTGCCCAGTGCCCACTGGAGATCTCCGCTGGAGAAGGGCGCCGTAGTCAGGCCCAGCACGCGTAACGCGCCCACCAGCCACTCGACGGGTTGCTTCACCAGTCCCTGCCTGGCCCTGGTCGACACGAACTCCGGATGGTGAAAAATAGCGGCCAGCAGGCTGGTGAGGTTGAGATCCTTGGCATAGGAGGGCACGAGCTGAGCCACGACTGGGTCCTGGGGCGTGACGGGGTAACCGAGCCACGACCACAGCCGGGAGACCAGCCATCGGTGCGACGCGGGGGTATGGGTGATTATGTGGATAATGTCCTCCCCCGTGAACCTGCCTCGCCGTCCGAGGAAGTTCTTGACGCCGGCGTCGCTGTCGTAGGGGTTGAAGAAGTACTGGCCCGTTACGTTGTCAAGCTCCCACCCAGTGAAGCAGCGTGACGCCTGGGCCACGTCTTCCTGGCTGTAATTGCCTACGCCCATAGTGAAGCGTTCCATGAGCTCGCGGGGGAAGTTCTGGTTGGGCGCGTTACGATGAGAGGTGGCGGTATCGAGCCAGATGAGCATGGCGGGGTCCTTGGCCACCGCTTGCACCAGGGTCTCGAAGTTGCCCGGGCCAAGGGTGCGAAAGAGTTGGTTCTGCACGTACATCATGTAGGCCCAGCCGACCTTGGCATAAGACGTGGGGAACTGGCAATGCAAGAGCCAGGTCAACTTTTCCCGCAGGGGCGTAGACGTTGCCGCCATGCGCCCGAGCCACCAGTTGATCAGCTCCGTGTACTCTTGCCAGTCGTCGCAGTG
>JAKAWM010000272.1 GCA_021827285.1 Actinomycetes bacterium
TGGGGGGGCTTGCCCGTACCCTCTGTCCTGCCGCTGGCCTTCATCATTGGTCCCACCTACCTCCCAGTGCATTATATTGCACTTCTCGGCCGCCAGGCTGGCGGGTGACAATGTAGGCGTGACGGACGAGGATGCCAGAGACAACCGGGCGGCCCAACCGGCGTTGGCGAAGGCGGTGGGGGCAAGGGCACGCGCCCTGCGGCTAGGGAGCCAGCTGACGCTGGACGAGCTCAGCGCGCGCTCGGGGGTAAGCAGGCGGATGATCGCTCTGGTGGAGGCCGGAGAAGCCAACCCCAGTCTGGGCACCCTGGACAAGTTGGCCCGCGCCTTGGGCACGGACTTTGCTTCGCTGGTCGTGGCCCATCCGGTGGCGCCCCTGGTCCCTGAGGTGTCTTCCGACCTGGCTCCGGTCTGGGAAGACGGCCGGGGCAGCACGGCCCGGTTGCTGGTTTCCCACCCGGGCGCAGGGGCGGCGGAACTTTGGCAGTGGGAGCTCGTCCCCGGTGGTCGCTATCAGGGAGAGCCGGATCCCCCGGGCAGCGAGGAGATGATCCTGGTCTCACTGGGACGCTTGGTGGTCGAGGTCGGCGGTGAGGAGCTCTTACTCGGCCCGGGCGGGTACCTTCGGCTGCCTACCGAAGAGCCCTACGCCTACCGCAACCCTGGTCAGGACGTAGCCCGCTTTGTCCGGGTCGTGGTAGGACCGTGAACCACCCGGCGTGGCCACTGGGGAAATACCGAGCCGGGCCCGCGCCCGGCGCGATGCTCGTTATGGCATGCGACGCCCACTGGTCCTAGTGGCAGTACTGGCCGGCTCGGTTTGCTCGGCCCTCGTGGGCCTGGTGACGAGCGCGCCCGCCCTGGACTTGCACGCGGCAACGACCTCTTACTACGAGAACGACGCCAGCAGCGGCGTCCTCTACCGGCAAGGCGCCCAAGCGGGGAGGTCCGGGGCAGCCGGGATCGTCATTCTCGACTTCGGGCGCCCTGCGCAAAGCGGGGCCGTGACTGGGACCATGAGCTTCCGGGGCACCTTCATCCCCTTGGCCGCGGTGGCCGTTGGGGTGGAGAGCTACGTCCGCGCTTATTACCATTACGCCCCGAGCCATACGACCCTGGACGTCGCCGTGGGGACCAACAACAGCTGCGGCCCGGGCCAGCCCTGCGGCGCCACCACCTGCGGTTGTTCGGACGAGCCTGATGCCCTCGGGCTTTGGGGCGCGCAGTTTGCCTACACAGTGGAAGAGATCGGAGCATGGGCCCGCAACTTCAGGGCGAGGAACGGGTTCACTGACGATGTGCGTATCATTGCCGCCGACGACGCCGAACCCGCGTATGACCCGGGGTTCACCAATACCTACGAGATGTTGAAGGGCTATGCCGATGCCGTGGGGGGCACCCGTCCCGCCATGGTGGACATTGGATCGGCCGAAGGGACCTACTGGACAGAAAAGGAGCTGTTTCAAGTGGCGTACGGGTTGCCGCCTGACGTGCCCATGCCGCAGGTCTACTACCCAGGCCAGGCCGGCCAGTGGGCTGCTCTTCTCAGCTACGCCAAGTCCCGGCTGGGCAAGCGCGTGACGGTCTTTGGGCTTTTGACCAAGGATCCCAGCAATAACGACCCCGCCACGGTCGGACCGGCATCTGCCTATGTTGCTTTGGTGAACCTGTTGGCGCGGGTCACAGGCCAGTCAAGCATACCCTGGGTGTCTACCATCAGGTTCTCGATCCGCTGAGCTCCGGCGCCGGGAGACGCAATTCCCGCCACCCGACGCGGCCCAGCTCTATGGCCTGGCGGACTTGACGTTCGCGTTTTGAAAGTGCTGATGCGCCGGTCTTGACCTCCACAAAGACAACGCGGTCAAGCTCACCTGAGTCCAGGCCGTCGAAGACCACGAAATCCACGGGTGAGCCGAGGAACCTGGCGTCCCGGGGGTTGAACTCGGCACAGAACTGAGGGAATAGTGGTGCCAGGTGCTCCTGCACCTTGCCGCTTACGGTTGAGTGGCTCCGGGCTACGCTGTCGCGCCGGGCGTCCAGCAAGTCGTCGTCTGTCCAGCGGAAGCGTTGCTTGTAGGAGCGCAGGGCGTAGTAGGCCCTTACGGCGACGGTAACCGCGATGACCACCGCGCACGCAGCCAAGGCCAGCAGCAAGTTGTCCATGGGACCATTGTCTCGCGCCCCTGAGACGGCAATAGGGGCAGGGGCGCTCGGGGACGCCGGCTAAGCTCAGCCCAGCTCTGGCACCGCGGGCTAGGCCCAGCCGAGTTCTTGCAGCCGCTGGTCGGAAATGCCGAAGTGGTGCGCGACCTCATGGATGACCGTGGTCCGGACAAGGCGGGCCAGCTCGGCTTCGTCTCGCGCCAGGTCGCTGATCGGGCCGCGGAAAATGAAGATTTTGTCCGGCATGGCGCCAGCGTAAGAAAGGGGTGAGCGGCGGGTCAGGTCGACGCCTTGGTAGAGGCCCAGCAACGTGTGCCCACTGCCGACCGACTGCTCCGGTGCTGGCCAGTCCTCCACGATGACGGCGACGTTGTCCATCACCTTCCCGAGCCGTTCAGGGATGGAGTCAAGGGCGTCGGCCACCAGCTCCTCGAACCGCTGCCGGCTTACTTGCATGCCCCTAGTTTGGCTCGCTCAGCACACGGCCAAGTTGTTGAGCAACGCCACCTTCGGTCCTAGAGGGCCCCGTCAGAGCTGGGCCCGCTTCGGTCCTCCCGAGCCCCAAGGTACCCCGTGGACGTAGATGGGCGTCCGAGCCCCCCCAGTGGGTTGTCCCTCGGGTAGGAGGCAGAACTCCGGCGCAGGTCCCAGCACCATTTGGCGCTGCCATACAACTGGCTCGGTCAAGGAGTCCAAAAAAGCACGGTAGCTCCTCCCTACCGGTTTGCTGGCCCAGCGAGTGGCCATTGGTGGCCGGCACTCGCCGCGTACCAGCCCGTACACCGCGCCCCAACCCTCGCCAGCCAGGTGCGCCATGGCGTCGTGGTGCACCTGGCGCTCACCGGAGACGGCCCTGTCGTTGAGCTCGCCCAATTCGGCCCAAGTCGCGACCAGGTACCAGTCCTCGTACCCGCCTCCATCGTCGAAGGGGAGCCCGCTGACCAAGAAGCTCGCGGACCGCATGTTGAGCTGGCTGTGAAAGTCCCGCAGGCGGTTCTCATAATCGGCCGAGCTGACACCCGGACCCGGTCGGTGCCAGAACAGGTATGCGAGCATGGCGCCACAGTATCGCCGCCGAGGGTTCCGGCTTGTTTATCTGGCCCATCGCGGCGCGGCCAGGCGGCGGTACGAGCTCGCGTGGCCACCATCAGGGGCTCCCTCTCCCAACCAATGAAACCGGGAGCCCTTTGCGGGCACATAATTTCCGCTCGGTCACCGGCTCCAAGCGGCCATCATGGAGGGGTGTTGGAGGCCCGCAACCTGAGCGTCGAAGTCGGCGGGCGCCTTGTCCTGGCGGAG
>JAKAWM010000273.1:0-2363 GCA_021827285.1 Actinomycetes bacterium
AAGCAGAGGCGCTGATACCGAGGATGAATTCGGCTGCGAGGCCCCTCCGGATGTTTGTGAGCCTCGTGTGGTCGGTGGCGTCTCCCTCGATAGCCATGGGGTCAGTGATGAGAGAGCGATGTAAGGCGGCAAGAAGGGCCCAGCCAGTGAATGCGAAGTAAAAGCCGCCGAGCCCGCTGGCGCCAGCATCCCGGGCCACCGCGACACCTACGGAGAAGTTCGTCAGGGATGCAAATCCCTGGTCCGTCAAGGTGAGGGCAGCGCGCCGTCCGCCCGAGGCGATCGCTTTGTGCGGGGCCAGGAGGGCGCGAGGCGGAGTGAGGCGGTCACGCGGTAGGTTGTGGGCTCGATTGAAGACCGAATGCTTTGGCATGAGCTGGCCTTAGTGCAGTAATATGATGGGTGTACGGGCCAAGAAGAGCGCAGGTCGTTATCGGTCTAGTCCGGCAGCAGGGGTTGTCGATGCTGCAGTACTAAGAAGCCGGTGAGGGCCGTGGATGAGGAAAGACAAGAGGCCCGGTGCGACGGTAGCGGCGTCGAATTGCGTCGCGAAGCGCTCAGAGGCGGCGGCGCTTGCGGCTCTAATCGCCTTCTCGTCGTCAAGGAGCTCCAACAGTGTCGTCGCAGCTGATTCTGGGTCTGACAGTGACCAAAACCTGCCTTCAAAACCGTCCGTCAAGAACTCGGCAATGCCGCCGACCTTACCTGCAACGATTGGCAGACCGGCAGCCATGGCCTCGATGATCGCGAGTGGTCCCACCTCGGTCCGGGACGCGTGGACATAAAGCCTATAATGAGGCAGATGTCTTCTGACATCGCTTCGGAACCCTTGGAACCGAACCTGATGGGCGACACCGAGCGATATGGCTTGGCGTCGAAGCTCGGTTTCGCACGGGCCCGTGCCAAATAGGTCGAGGGTGAGGTCGCGCCCTCTGGCCTTGATGGTTGCCAGGACATCTATGAGGAACTTGTGGTTCTTGTGAGAATCTAGCCCGCCAACGGTTACGAGGTCCCCCACGAGGTTGGTTCGACCGTGGTTCGGCGGTGAGGCGACGAAGTTGTGGACGATCTCGGAGGCAACGTAATCCGCCTCTGGGTGGCTAGCAATCAGGTTGTCGCGTGCCGACTCAGACAGGTAGAGAAGGCCGTCTAGCTCGGATATGATTCGTGTCTCACTGTCTTTGATACGGCGAGCCGTGATGCTCCCGGGCTTGATATCGCCCTTTTCTTGCCAGCCGTCAGCCTGTGAACCTTGAAAATGGACGGCCATGACGACGCGTTGCTGGCGCCCGGACCGCGCTCGGAGAGCCGCGGCCGCGGCCTCAGGACTTTGTGCGTATACAACGGCGTGAGGTAGCGATGCGAGTAGTCTGCGCAGCGCTGCAGAGAGAAAGAGCCGGTGCCAGTAGCGGTACCAGAGCACGGCCAAGGGCTGGCTAAGCCGTGATAGTGCTACTCGGGGAGCAAAGAGCAGTGTCGCTAACCCCGGGGAGCGGGAGAGTGGCGTGACTAGGTGGTAGGGCTGTCCTACAGCATCGAGGTGGCGCAGGAATTCTCTAACGTGGGTGTGAACGCCGGTTGTGCCATCGGCTCGTAAGATCGTGGCCACGACCACGACTGGTGGCTGCATCGAGGGCGCGGGCGCAGCGTTAGAGATACTATCCTGCATCAATGACATGAGGGCAGGGCGCCACTAGCTGATACGCGGAGCCTGGGCGGACCGGAGGAGCTACGAACTGTCGCAGCGCTGGATAGTTGTAGCGGGTTGTGGGGGCAGGTGGGACCACCGGACTTGCGCTTCCGGCCCGGGCATGTTCATGGTCCACTCGCGGCGCCAGCTGTCGGCCCCCTGTTTGTCGGGCTCTAGCCACCTCTGCCGTGGCCCAGGTCCGGCTTGATGGGTTACGCGCCGTGGCGTCGCTCTGCGTGGTTGTGGGGCCTGTACGGGTGATGGTGGCGGCGACGATCTGGACCAAGACCTCATTCGCTTGTGAGGGGCAACGGGCTGGCTCATCCGGTCCGGGTATGTCACTGAAAAAGGGAGACCCTTCTGGGTGGCTGCCCCTCTTTTAGCCACGACTGTTCACCCGCTGGGCTGACGTAGTGGGCATCTGCCAAAGTGCCCACCTGGTGGGGGAAAATGGACTGCCTGAGATCATAAGGCCCTGCCAGGAGGGTTATCTTGGGAGTGACGCGTGGCCGCTGCGAGCCCGCTAGTCGTCGCCTTCGAGGTTGAAGGTGACCACCGACGACCGGGGTGGTGAGCCGCTCGGGGGCGCGGTTGCTGGCCGAGCTTGCCGAGGCGCCTGGGTATCGCCGCCGACCTGTCCGCCGCGCTGGCGCCGATCGTGAAGGGCCCCCGC
>JAKAWM010000273.1:2373-3429 GCA_021827285.1 Actinomycetes bacterium
GCTCCCTGCCAGGTGCTGATGCACCTGGCCGTCATGCTGGCCGGCGGCAATGAGCTCGTCTCAAACCTGAGGGTGCTGGGCGACCAGCCCGGCCTGTTTGGGGAGGCGGCGTCCCAGCCGACGGCTTGGCGCCTGCTCGACGCCATCGACGAAGGCCTGCTGGCAACAGCTCGTGCGGCTTCAGGGCAAGGGCCTGGGCAGCTGGGCTCGCCCTGAGACCAAGCAGGTGACGCCCGACTTCGACGCCACCCTGGTCGACGTGCACGCCGACGACAAGGAGGGTGCGGAGCCGAGCTACAAGAAAGGTTGTGGCTTCCACGCTTTGCTCTCCTGCTGCGACCAGACCCGTGAGGCCTTCGCCGCAAGCTGCAACCGGGCTCGGGTGGTGCCAACACCGCAGCCGACCGTATCGAACTGCTGGAGGCACCGGGACGGCAAGCCTCCTCCGCCTCGACCCAAGCTAGTCCCGGGTAAAAGGCCTGGAAGGGCCTTCGAGCGCCACGGGGCGCCCGACTTCGCCACCCTGAGCTGTCCCTACGCCAGGTCCAAGTTCACGGTCACGCCCGCGGCCTAATTCGTCGCCCCCATGAACAGGTTCGTCGCGGCTTGGCAGCTCACAAGACAGCGGTCGCAGGCCCAAACAGCTCATCGCGAAGCCCAAATCCGGTCCGCGGGCGCCCTCGAGCGGTCCCCGCAACCTCCTCTTCTTGGCCTGACCACACCGCTTGTGAGCCTTGGCGGTCCTCCACTGCTGCAGGTGAATAATCGAGGCTAAGGTGCCCAGGCCGGAAGTGGCAGACGCCCACTGACGGGTCCTATCGCACCAGCTATTTCCTCGCGAGTCACAAGTCCGAAGCGAATTTCGTCTGTCGTGAGGCTGCGGTGCCAGGCTCTCAACTGTCATCGAACTTGATGGGTACACCTAACGAGGTTCGGCCTTACTCACCGGTGGCATGGCTCAGGCTGGCGACCCCAGAGTGATGGCTTGACGTATCTGGGGCGACGTTTCGGGCTCTATACTTGGGTGAGGGTAACGGGTTTGCGAGATGAAGCGAC
>JAKAWM010000003.1 GCA_021827285.1 Actinomycetes bacterium
GCGACCCGTCGGGCTGACGAGGAACTCGACCGTGCCTGCGTTGCGGTACCCGACGGCGCGGGCAAATTTCAGGGCGTCCTCGCACAACCGGTCCCTTATCCCCGCTGAGAGGTTGGGCGCAGGAGCGATCTCCACCACCTTCTGATGGCGCCGCTGCACAGAACAGTCCCGCTCGTAGAGATGGACGATATCCCCGTAACCGTCCGCCAGCACCTGGACTTCAATATGGCGGGCCCTTTCCACCGCCTCTTCCAGGAACACGGTCGGGTCCCCAAAAGCGGTCTCCGCCTCCCGCATAGCCGCCTCGATAGCCGCCCTCAGCTCGCTTTCGCTCTCGACGCGGCGCAGCCCTCGCCCGCCACCTCCCGAGGCGGCCTTAACGAAGAGCGGGAAGCCGACCTCGCCAGCGGCAGCCACCAGGCCGTCCACGTCGGCCCTCGGGTACGCGCTTCGTAGCACCGGCACCCCGGCCGCCGCGGCCGCCTCCTTGGCGCTCATCTTGTTGCCGGCGAGCGCCAGCACAGAAGCAGGCGGCCCGACGAAGGTGATCCCGACCTCCTCGCAAGCCTTGGCCAGCTCCGGGTTCTCAGACAGGAACCCGTAGCCTGGGTAGAGAGCGTCCGCCCCGCAGCGCCGGGCCACTCCGACGATGCCCGGGATGTCCAGGTAGGCCCGCAGCGGGTGCCCCCGCTGGCCGATCTCGTAGCTCTCGTCCGCCTTCTGGCGGTGAAGCGAGTAGCGGTCTTCGTAGGGGAACACAGCCACTGAAGTGACGCCCAGTTCGTTGGCTGCCCTGAACGCCCTTATGGCAATCTCACCGCGGTTGGCTACAAGTACCTTTCGCATCGGCAAGAGCGTAGTGGCCCTGGTCGGTTGGCGCGAAAGCTGGCGTAAAGCCGGCCGACCGTGGCTGGTCAAGGCACAACGAAGGCGTAGATGGGCATCCCGTTGAAAATGTACGAGTTGAGTGGCGGGAATGGGCCGTTGACCAGCACCGAAGTCCAGCCACCGGGGCCAGGACCGGCGTCCCCCTCTACCGTGTCTATCCAACCGTTGGGCCAAACCTGGGCCACCACGCCCATGTGGGGCGACGCGCGCGCGCTCTGCGGCCCGGTCCCGTACAGGACCAGGTCACCCGGCTTAGGTCGCGCCCTGACAGGCAGTACGCGGGTGTGCCGAGCGGCCCAGTCGAAGACGTCGCCCACAAACGAGTACCGGGGCACGTGAATGCCTCCCTTCTGCCAGACCCAGGTGGCGAACAAGGCACACCACTCCTCGCAAGGGCCGTACGGGTTGCAATAGTGGCCACCCCTCTTGCTTGGGCCCAGCTGGCTGGCCGCGATGTCCACCAAATCAGTTCGCGCATCCGGGTGGTCCAGGGCCACTGGGAAATCGGCCGCGTCAAGCAGCCAGTAGCCCGCACCCGCGGGATCCGCAACGATGCCGGCAATGGGCGGGCGGGGGACGGCGTGGTTGTTGCCCCCCAGGTAGCGGGCGTCGCCGAAGGCGTCGACCTCGCCGTTGTTGCAGACCAGCCAGTACCCCCGGCCCCCAGGCGTCACCGCGATGCCATCCACAGGCGGGTGCCCGCGCATCTCGCCCAAGGGCGGCGCATCGCCATACGGGTGGACCTCTCCGCCACCTTGGACCAGCCAGTACCCGTGCCCGTCCGAACTGGGAGCGATGGCCACCACCGGGTTGTAGTGAAGGTTGACCCGCCCCAGCGAGCCGTAGTAGCCGGCATCGCCGAAGGCGAACACCCCGCCGTTGTCGTCGACCAACCAGTAGCCATGGCCGTCTGGCGTGGAGGCGATCCCCACCATTGGTACGCCGTGGGCCGTTTCGCCCCGGGAGCCGTAGTACCGAGCGTCGCCGAAGGCGAACACCCCACCGTCCGACGACAACAGCCAGTACCCCTGGCCATCGGGTGTGGACGCCATGGCCACGACGGGGGCATAAAGATGCCGCCTGCCCGTGCTCCCGTAGTAGTGGGCGTCCCCGTAAGCAAGAACGCCCCCATCGGCCCCAACCAGCCAGTACCCCTGCCCATCGGGCGTTGCGGCCATACCCGTTACCGGAGCCGCCAGGTGGGCACTGGTGGGGCTGCCGAAGAAGCCGGCCGCTCCGTAGGCAAGCACCCCGCCGTCCCCGAAAAGCCCACCGTCGCGGACGGCCGCAGCACCCCCGGCCACCGCCTGGGCACCAGCCGGTCCTCCCCCGAGCACAAGCGCGCCGGCTATGAGCACACCTGCCAACCGCCGCACCCGCCCTGCTTAGCAAACCGGGGCGGCGAAAGAAAGAGCACCGGGCAAAAGGAGAGGCCCGACGGCGGTGCTAACGTTCTGGAGGTGCGACTGCTTGGCCGGCTGGTCGAGATCCGCTCCCAGTGGCTGACTGTGGTCGGTGAGCGCTACGAAGAAGAAGCCGGAGCCCAGCTGGATTACTGGAGGGTGGAAAAGGCCGACTCGGTGGTGGTCGTCACCATTCAGCGAGGCCAGCTCATCCTGCCTCCACGTACCTTCCGTCCAGGGGTTTCACGCGTCACTTTGGACCTGCCGGGCGGGCGCATGACCCCTGGCGAGCCCGTAGCCGACGCGGCTGCCCGAGTCGTTGTGCGGGAACTGGGCCTAACCGACACCAGCGCCATCAAGAGCGTGGAACAGTTGAACGGGACGGGCTGGGACGTTGACAGCAGCACGTCCAATCAGCGCCTCTACGGCGCCGTTTGCGAGTTGTCCGAGCACGCCTTGGTCCCGCCCGAGCGCTCAGGGGCCGCCTACCCGGCCACCGAGGCGGGGCTCAGCATGCTCCTGTCCGACCTCGCCTGCCTCCAGTGCCGAGAGGTGCTGCGAGAATGGAGAGCCCGCTGGTGATCGACCACGAGGTCCGCGTGCGCAAGAGCGCCGAGGACCTCCCTCGCCAGCAACAGCTCGCCTGGAAGCTCGCCGAAGTGGCAACCGACCCCGTGGCCGTCGAGGAGCCCGTGGCGGAGATGGTGGTCAACCGCCTTATCGACGACGCGGCCGTGGCCGCGGCCTCGCTGGAGCGAAAGCCCGTAGCGGATGCCCGCGCCCAGGCCCTGCGCCACCCAGCTGCTCCCGGTGCCACCGTGTTCGGCTGCAGCCAGGGCTCCCGCTCGTCACCGGAGTGGGCCACATGGGCCAACGGCACGGCTGTTCGTGAGCTTGACTTCCACGACACGTTCCTGGCCGCCGAGTACTCCCACCCCGGGGACAACATCCCCGCGCTGGTCGCCGTGGCCCAGCACGCCGGGTGCTCCGGACATGACCTTTTACGCGCCATCGCCACGGCCTACGAGGTGCAGGTGGACCTGTCGCGGGCCATCAACCTGCACGAACATCGCATCGACCACGTGGCCCACCTGGGCCCGTCGGTGGCAGCCGGCCTTGGGACGCTGCTCGGGCTCCCTACCGAAGTGGTCCATCAGGCCATCGGCCAAGCCCTGCACACGACGACGGCCACCCGCCAGTCCCGCAAGGGCCTCATCTCGACCTGGAAGGCCTACGCTCCCGCGTTTGCTGCCAAGGCCGCGGTGGAGGCGGTGGACCGGGCCATGCGGGGAGAGACATCACCCGAACCCATCTACGAGGGGGAAGACGGGGTGATCGCGTGGCTGCTCGATGGTCCGGACGCCACCTACCACGTGCCCTTGCCGGCACCGGGCGAACCCAAGCGAGCCGTGTTGGCCACCTACACCAAGGAGCACTCGGCCGAGTACCAGGCTCAGGCCTTCATTGACCTGGCCCGCCGGATGCGCAGCCGGATCCCCGACCTCGCAACCGTGCGCTCGGTGACCATCTACACGAGCCACCACACCCACTACGTTATCGGTACGGGATCGGGTGACCCTCAAAAGTTCGACCCGGACGCGACCCGGGAAACCCTCGATCACTCGCTGCCTTACATATTCGCGGTCGCCCTGGAGGATGGGGTTTGGCACCACGAGAGCTCCTACGCGCCCGAGCGTGCTCACCGCTCCTCCACCATTGCCCTCTGGAGAAAGGTAAGCACCCGAGAGAGCCCCGACTGGGACCACCGTTACATGGCGGGCGAGGCCTTTGGGGGCCGGGCCGTGATCGCCCTTGCCGACGGGATGCTGCTGGAGGACCAGATCGATTTGGCCGACGCCCACCCGGCGGGCAGAAGGCCCTTCCGGAGGCAAGACTACATCGAGAAGTTTCACCGTCTGGCAGAGCCCTGGGTGCCTGCCGCGGAGCAGGAACGCTACCTCGCCTTGGCTACGGCCCTAGCCTCCCTGGCGCCAGGTGAGGTGGGCCAGCTCAATTTTGCCGTGCCCGGGCTGGAGGAACGAACTCCGGCGGGTGGGCTTTTTTGATGTTCCATACTGCGGCCAGCCCCAGCGAGCGGCGAAGGGCCTTCCGCCAAGGCTTGTCCTCCGGGCAACTGCTGCGGTTCCCGGGCGCTTTCTCGCCGCTCACGGCCCTCTTGACCGAGCGCATGGGCTTCGAGGGGATTTACATCTCCGGGGCGGTTCTTTCGGCCTCGCTCGCCCTCCCCGACATCGGCCTCATCACCCTGCCCGAACTGGCTGCTCGCAGCCATGAGATGGCGCGGGTGAGCTCTTTACCCACCCTGGCCGATGCGGATACAGGGTTCGGGCAACCCCTGAACGTGGCCCGCACCGTTTTTGTGCTCGAAGACCTAGGGATCTCGGGGTGCCAGATCGAGGACCAGGTAAACCCCAAGCGCTGCGGGCACCTCGAAGGCAAGGAAGTAGTGCCCCGGGATGAGATGCGCAGGCGGGTGGCAGCCGCGCTGGGCGCCCGCCGGGACCCCGGGTTTGTTGTCTGTGCTCGTACCGACGCCCGCGCCGCCGAGGGCCTCCGGGGTGCCATCGACCGGGCCAAGTCATACGTGGACGCGGGCGCCGACTTGGTCTTCCCCGAAGCGCTCCAGGATGCCGCTGAAATAGAAGCCTTTCGAAGTCAAGTCGACGCGCCGTGCCTCGTGAACATGACCGAGTTCGGTAAGACCGAACTGCTCAGCACCGCCACGCTCTCCTCGCTTGGCGTCAATGTCGTGATCTATCCTGTCACCCTGCTGCGCTTGGCCATGAGAGCCGCCGAAGCTGGCTTAGCTGCCCTGGCCGCGGAGGGTACTCAGAAAGGGTTGCTCGAACAAATGCAAACCAGATCTCAGCTTTATGACCTACTTGGCTATAGCGATTACTCGCGCTTTGACGCCGCGCTGGAGGAGCTGTGACCGAAATCCATCGCGGCCTAGCAGGCGTTGTCGCCGATACAACCGCCATCTCCGTCATCGACGAAGACACGGGCATCTTGCTTTACCGTGGCTACCCAGCACCCGACCTGGCTGCCTCCCGTAGCTTCGAGGAGGTCGCCTACCTCATCTGGCACGGCGAGTTGCCCGACGCAAGGCAACTGCAAGCCTTCGCGCAGGCAGAGCGGTCCCAGCGCCAGCTACCGGCGGGCCTCACCCAGGTGATCGCCGGCCTGCCGCTTGGGTGCCATCCCATGGATGTCGTGCGCACCGCGGTCAGCTGGCTCGGCGCCGCTCACCCGGCGGGAGCGGAGGACAACCTCGCGACCTCTATTGACCTTATGGCCAAGATCCCTACTGTGATCGCTCTGGACCAGCGACGCCGTCACGGGCTACGGCCCGTCGCGCCCGACGCAGGCCTAAGTTTCTCTCCCAACTTTTTCCATATGTGCTTCGAGGCCGTTCCCGGCCCCGACGCGCTGCGCTGCTTCGAAACTTCCTTGGTGCTGTATGCAGAGCATGGCTTTAACGCCTCGACGTTCACGGCCCGCACTATCGCCTCCACCCTTTCGGACTTGCACTCGGCGGTCACCGGCGCGATAGGAGCGCTAAAAGGCCCCCTCCACGGTGGTGCCAACGAGGCTGTGATGGCTGCCTTCCAGGAGATCGGGAGCGCGGAGCGGGTCGCCCCATGGCTCTCTGAAACCCTTTCTGCCGGCCGCAAGATAATGGGCTTCGGCCATCGTGTCTACAAGCACGGCGACAGCCGTGTCCCCGCCATGCACGCGGCCCTGATGGCACTGGCCAGCGGGAGCGAAGATGGCCGGCGCCTGCTGGGTATCTACGAGCGGCTCGAGGAGGCAGTGCACCAGGCCAAGGGCCTGTACCCGAACGTGGACTACGTGACTGGGCCCGCCTACCACCTGATGGGCTTCGACACGCCCACGTTCACTCCCCTGTTCGTGATGAGCCGCATAACCGGTTGGACGGCCCATGTCATGGAGCAGCTGGCCGACAACGCCCTCATCCGGCCCTTGTCCTCCTATACCGGCCACCCGCGGCGGGCCGTGCCTGCGGGCCAGGCTCGTTAGGGGCCGGGGACCACAAAAGTGCTAACGTCACCGACCTAGCGTGCGAGTTTTTGTCCCTGGCCGCCGTAGGGCCCATGCCCTGACCGGGCCCCGTTCGCCGGCTCACTTGGCCGACGGCGGGACGGCCGTCACGGTCAAGGAACCGGTAGAGCCAGCTCAGGGCGCTACCTCCGCTCCCGGAGTGCTGAGCCGTGGCCACGCGGGCAAGGAAACCTGGGTGGTACTCTCGTTTTCCCTAGTGCTGGCCTTGCTTTTGTACCGGCACCCTTGGCGCTACGCCAACAGCGCCCACATAGGAGTCTGGGGCGATGCCGACGAGTACACCTGGTTCTTGTCCTGGATGCCCTACGCCCTCGGTCACGGTCTCAACCCCCTGCACAGCGCCTACGTCGGGTCCCCTAACGGCATCAACCTCATGTGGAACACATCGGTGTTACTGCCCAGTTTCCTTATTTCGCCGCTTACGGTGCTGGCCGGGCCGCTGGTTTCCTACAACGTGCTCATGACGGCAGCACCGGCGCTCAGCACCACGTTCGCCTACCTGGCGTTCCGGCGCTGGGCGGACATGCTGCCGGCCGTGGTCGGGGGCCTCGTTTTCGGGTTCTCCCCCGCGGTGGCCTCCCAGTCAGTCGGGCACATGGCGCAGGTCATCCTGGTGAGCGCGCCCCTGATGCTTATCCTGCTCGACCGGCTTTTTGTTGTGCAGTCCTCGCGGGCCTGGCTCGACGGGCTGTTACTGGGGCTCCTGGCTTGGGCGCAACTGCTGACCGGCGAGGAGATCCTGGCCCTCGAGGCGGTGGCGGCGTTCATCGGAGCGGTGGTCCTTTGTGCCATCAACCATCGCCGTACCGTGATCCCCCGGCTCCGCCATGCCGCCAGTGGGTTGGTGGTTGCGGCAGTAGTGTTCGGCATCTTGTCGGCGCCGTTCCTCGGGTACCAGTTCCTCGGGCCCGGCAACGTGCAAAACGTGCACCCGCCCAACGTCTACGTCAACGACTTTCTGAACTTCTTCTTCCCGACCAACGTGATGCAGTTCTCCCCCACCTGGTTCCGGCTCATGCCCTGGGCGGCCGTCGGGTTGCCCGCTCTGGCCCACTACACCGGCAACGGTTCGGAGGAAGGCGCCTATATTGGCATCCCGCTCTTGGCGCTCTTGGTCACCTCCGTGGTGCTGGCACGGCGGCGCAAGGTCACCTGGGTGGCGCTGGCGGTGGCTGCCGGGACGGCCCTTTTGTCGATGGGCTCAACCTTGCACTTCGCCGGCCACGTCAGCTCGTCCAAGCAGGGCCTACCGGTACCGCTCCCAGACGACTACCTGCAACGGCTGCCGTTCTTTCACAACCTGCTGCCGGACCGCTTCGCGCTCTTGATGTTCTTAGGTGTGGGACTGGTGCTCGCCCTGGGCCTCAGCGAGCTTGGCGCCCTGGGGCGAGCCCATTGGCCGCTCAAGGCCACCAGTTGGGGCTTGGCCGTGATCGGCTTGGCCTTTATCACTCCGGTGATCGGCTACCCCTACAACGCCAGTCCCCCCCAAGCCGCCTTCACCAGCGGCTGGGCCTGCCCCATGCGCCCATCGCGCCGGGTGCCGCCGCCCACCGCCCTGGTGCTCCCGGCCGTGGACGAGCTCAACCTGCGCTGGCAGGCTGAGAGCAGTTTCTGCTTCACCATGCCGAGCGCCACTGGGATGACCGGCACCAACGGTGCCTTCGCCCCCAGCGACGTGCTGCTGTCGGTGGGTTCCCCGAGCTATGGCCTCCCCCCCATCACACCGGCTCTGCGCCAGGAGGCTGCCCGCGAGCTGTCCTCTATGCACGTCGCGGAGGTCATCATCGGTCCCTGGCAGTGGTCGTCGCCACCAGAGACCTCAGCGGACCAGGCTCAGCTGGTCAGCTGGATCACCGCCCTGTTGGGCCAGGGCCCGGCTCAGAACGGGAGCACCTACCTGTGGTCCCACCTTCCATCGGCAAACGCAATCAGTGCTGGTGGCTCCCCCCCTGTTAGCACGCCTCCGGCCTCGGGCCCGAGTAGCACTGCGCCCAGCAGCACTGCGCCCAGCAGCACTGCGCCCAGCAGCACTGCGCCCAGTAGCACTGCGCCCAGTAGCACCGCTCGGTGAAGCCGACCTCCGGCCTGCGCCGCCCGCCTGGGCAGCACGGCCCTGACGCCAAGATCAGGTCTGTCTAAGAACGTTTTTAGGCAGCGTTTAAGCCTGCAGGGTACAACATCTTTCAAGAAAAAGGAGGGTTTACGGGAGACGCCTCCGCCTGGCAAAGAGCTAAGGAGTACCCGAAATGGTCGAAATACCTAGAGTCAACGACTGGCAAGATGGGCGAGCAACCCCGGGTGAGTTGCCCAGCTCTGACAACCTCGGCTCCAACGGGACCGGTCCCAACGAGCGGCCCGGTGGGGCAGGGTGGCCCAGCTCGGGTGGACAGCCCGTACCGCCAGAGTGGCCCCGTCCGAACGAAGGGCCAGCCGGAGGGTGGCCCGCCACGAACCGCTGGTCTGGAGCCAGAGGGGTGTCCCATAGCCGGCCAACGGGCCGACGCTGGCTTTATGCGTCCTCCGCGGCGGCGGTTGCCCTGGCGGCAGCCTTGGCCGCCATGACGGCCGGGGCGTTTGCCCTGGCGGCTGGCCACAAGCCGGTCAACCGGGGGCCCAAACTGGTCGTAGCTGCGGCGAGCTCGTCTACCACCACCACGGTAGCTGGCGCTGTACCGGTCGGGCAGCCTCTTGACGTAGCGGCGATTGCCGCCGAGGTGGAGCCAGCCACCGTTGACATCTCCGCCAGCGGGCCGCTTGGAGCGGACGCGGGCACCGGCATGATCATCTCCCCCTCGGGTCTTGTGCTCACCAATAACCACGTCATCAACGACTCGATGACGCTGGCGGCGCAGATCAACGGAGCGGGCAAGAAGTACACCGCTACCGTGGTGGGAGCCGACCCAACCGCCGACGTCGCCCTGCTGCAACTGCACGGGGGCACCCACTTCAAGACGGTCCAGATCGGCGACTCCTCTCAGGTGGTGCTGGGCCAGCCTGTGGTTGCCATCGGCAATGCCCTCGATCTGCCGGGACCGGAGACTGTTACCGACGGGGTCATCTCAGCAATCAGCCGAGATGTGCCCGTAAGCGACCCGGTCACCGGGCTGCAGGAGGACCTGAAAGGCGTGCTTCAGACCTCCGCTCCGATCAGCTCGGGCAACTCCGGAGGGCCTCTGGTCGATGCCTCAGGCCAGGTGATCGGGATGGACACGGCCGCGGCGAGCAGCTCTGGAGGTGCCAATGCCTCCGACATCGGCTTCGCCATCCCCATTAGCGGGGCCATGGCCATCGTGCGCCAGATCGAGTCCGGCAAGGCCAGCTCGACCATCTTCATAGGCCCCCACGCCATCATGGGAGTAACCGTTACAAGCGTGGCCTGCGCGGAGGGCCAGGACAACTGCCCGGGTCTTGGGTCCTCCCTCTTCGGCGGCCTCCCCTTCGGCTTCAGTACCTACGCCGCTCCGGTAAGCAAGGGGGCTGTCATTGAGCAGGTAGAGACGGGGAGCCCGGCTGCCAGGGCCGGCATGAGCGTCGGTGATGTCATAACAACTGTGAATGGGCAGGCTGTCACCTCCGTGAGCGGCCTAACCAAGCTCATGGCCGGAAAAAAGGTCGGTGCCAGGGTCGCCATTGGCTGGGTCGATCAGCAAGGTGCCCGCCACAGCGCCATCCTGTCGCTCGTGCGGGGCCCGAACGTCTGAGAAAAAGGCGAGGGCAGGCGCGCCCGCCCAAGGCGCGCCTGCCGCGCTATTCGAATGAGCGCCGACCTTCTCGAACGAACTGGCGACTTGCTCGAACGAGCTGGCGCCTCCAACCAGGTGATTTCCAGAACCCTTGTCCCCGCTATGGTCTAAGGGGTTGGGTAGGTCGCCGGCTTTGGCTCGGACGGCTTGGGCACAGGAGGCGGGCTGAAGGCAACCCGATGGCAGAGCTGAAGCCGTCTTGACCTGCTAGAAGAAATCCATGCCCTCAACGAAGGCAACGCTCTGGCGTACCCCGGACGTGTGGGCAATATCGCTCTCCGCCTTCTTCGCAGACACCGGCTACCAGGCGGTACTGGCCGGATTTCCCCTCTTCCTGGTACTCGTACTGCACCAGCCCGTTTGGGAGTTCGGTCTCGCCTCCGCTTTGAGCTATGGCGGTGGAGCCCTTTTCTCCCTGGCCGGCGCCCGCGTTGGCGAGCGCATCGGTCACCGTCGCATGGCCTTGGCAGGTAACCTGCTGATCCCCATCTTGTCGATGTCGGCACTAGTGGCCAGCCCAGCGGCGGCCATCGGGCTGTTGTGCGGTGGGTGGTGGGCCAGGAACAGCCGCACCCCTTCCAGGCGGGTGATGTTGGTCGAGGCCGTCCCCAGCCAGGCCGATCGCAGCTCCGCCTTCGGGTTCCTCCACGCCCTCGACGTAGGCGGAGGGGCCCTGGCCGGCTTCTACGTCCTGGCCGCAACCCTGGCACACGTGGCCTTCCGATGGGTCTTCCTGGCCACGGCGTTCCCGCTGGCTCTCTCCACCTTGACGCTGTCCCGGGCCCGCACCGGACAGCTAACAGCCTCGGCCCGGGCTCGGGCAGAGGCTCGCGCCCGGGGGCTGTTTGGCGGAAATGAACTTCGGCCTCCCCTCCCTGGCGCCCGCTCGCTACTTGTAGCCACTGCCCTGTACGGGTTCACCTATTACAGCGTCGGGTTCCCCGTCCTCACCCTCGCCCAGGGCGGGCACCACTTCGCCTACGGGATCGGCGCCTTCCTGCTCTTTCAGGGCGTGTCGGCAGCCACCGGCTACCTGCTCGGTCCCCGGTTCCGCACCGGCTTAGCCGGACGGCTCGCCGACCTGGGTCGCTTCGGCTACCTCAGTTCCGGGCTCGGCTCGGCCCTACTGGCCGGCGCCTATGCCGCTGGACTGAGCACGGTGGTATTGATGCTCGGCGTGGCCGTGCTCGGCTTCGCCCTCGGAACGGTGGAGACCCTTGAGCCTTCACTGATGTCGGCACTGCGCCCCGGGCCGGACGCGGGGCGGGGCTTTGGAGCCCTTGGCGCCGCACGCAGCCTCGGGCTCGTTGTGGCAAATCTTGCCCTCGGGCTTCTCTACGGGTTGGGGCCGGCCTGGTCCTACGGCTACGCCGCCTCAGTCGCCATCATCGCCGCTGCCGTTGTCCTCATGGCTGCCCCGGCCCTGCGAACACCCAAGAATTGATCCCCCTACCGGGGTTATGGCCTTTGCCGGCTTTGGGTCGGACGACGAGCGGGACAAGAAGCCTGCCTATGCCGCGCCCCGTGAATTCGATCGCGACAGTTACCTTTCATCGGTTACCTGTTTGGAGCGTGTCGACGGTGACGTTGGCACCGGTCAGCCCCGATCGTTGAACAGATCGGCGTACCGGCGAAGGTACAGCGGCCAGCCCTCTTTGCCATCCACCCCTTCGCGGACAACTTCCCAGCCCTCGCCGTGGCGTTCAAGGTGGCGGTGCTCTCGAGCTCGACCCTGGTCCGGGTTGCTGATTCGGGGACGAAACGGACTTCTACCTCGCTGGTCTTATCGTGGTCGGCTTCGATCTGCCAGTGAGGACTGATGTCCCAGCTGATCACCACCCGATGGGGAGGCTCGTAGGCCAACACGCGCGCCCAGCGACAAACGCGGCCATCCACACCGCGGTCGAACACGTGACCTCCCACCCGGGGTTCGAAGACGGTCTCGGCGATGTCCCCGCCGAGGATACTGTGCTCTGGCGGCTTGAACCGGCCAAACCCCTCGGTGAAGACCTGGAACGCCTTTTCAATTGGCGCTTCCACCACGATCGAATGGCGGATACTGGTCGCTGGCGGCTGGATCATTGCTCCTCCTGTGGTGATTGTTCGGCGGTCTCCTTGTAACCCTCCAGGGCTTTGCTCCAGAACCGGTCGAGCTGGTCGCGCAACGCGGCCAGCCCGTTGGGGTCGGCGCGGTAGATGCGACGGTTGCCCACGGCCTCGTCGATGACCAAACCCGCGTCTTTGAGCACCCGCAGATGTTGCGAGACGGCAGGGCGGCTTACAGGCAGCTCCCGGGCCAGATCGACCACTGCTCGAGGTCTATCCGCGAGGCGCTCCATAATGGCCAGCCGGGTGGGTTCCCCCAGCGCCAACAACGCCGCTGCTCGGTAAGTCATAACGCACGGTCATTCTACACTTACGGAGGTGGATGTCAAGCGGGGCGCGGTGGACCAATCGGTGCTCCTCTGTGGCTAGCCGAATGTCCGGCCCTACGATGCCCTGACGGCGTTGTCCTACCAACGTCGAGCCGATGTCGGCCGAACAGGCGCGACGCGTCGGCGAGCTTGCTGGGCGGTCTGGTCACGAAGACATCTTCGACGGCACCGTCGTCGAAGGTGCCCTCAGGCGCGGAGACGTCGTCGTCGTGACCTACAACGAGTCACACATCCAGAAGGTCCTTGGTTCGACCGGCAGGTCGGTCAGAGTCGAAGCTGTGTAGCCCGCGACCATAATGCCGTGATCTGTGTGCTCCGCCCGTCGGCCCGCCGGAGCGGTCGATCGCGACGGATCTCGAGTTCTGATGTGACCATCGACCTCGGTACATAACTCCGCCCGACCACCTCCTGGGCCGCTCGGCGCAAATCGGCTAGGGAAGGAGTGACGCCTGGCATGCCATCCATGACTTCCTGTCGCTACCGCCCCCGCCGCCGGCCGTCCATGGCCGCCAAAGAGGGGGGTTGGGGGCAGGCGTACCAAGAGCGCTGCCCTCCGGACGGGGGCAGGCTCGCCGGGCTCCGGCTCGACGGGTCTGATCAACCAGACATCGAGTAGATCACGGATCTCAGATGCCGGACACGTGGGATAACTTGCTGGTCGGCTGGCATGTTACCGGCCTGCTCGTCGCCTGTGTAGGAGACCGAGAAGCCAGTCACTCCGGTACTGGTGTTCGTGAAATACGCCGACGGCGTGGAGACTTGAACGCCGTTCTGGACCATCGTGATCTCGTACCACGAGGAGAGGCTGCCAGTTAGCCCCAGGCCGTTGAACGTGACACCGGGCTGCCCGTCGTTGGAGTTGGTAAAAGGCGCCAGCGGGCAAACACCACTGCCGACTCCCGACCCGCACAATCCCGAGTCCGTGCCTGCCTCGACGATCCATTCAGCCGAGGACTCAGGGCCGTTGAAAGGCGTCTCCTGACTGAAGCCGCCACCGCCCGTGTCGTCTCTTACCCATATCCCCCAGGTCGAACCGCTGACCTGTTCGATGGTCACGGTGATTTGGTCGCCAGCATTGACGTTGGCACCCGTCCAGTTGGTGGGCACCTGCTCGGGAGCGGGCAGGACTTCCCACCACGGCCACCAGTAGAAGTACCCAGGCGTGCACTGGCCCGTGAAGGGGCTGGTCTCGCTTTCATCGATACCAGCTTGAATGAGCGACGTATCCGCTTGTTGCGCCGTGGCGTTGAAACCGTCTATGCCGACCCACTCAGAGACATGCTCGTCGCAGCTTGCCGCGGTGGTTATGGAAGGCACTGTAAAAGTCCCGCTCACAGCTGTGAAAGGCCCGCCCGTCACCGCGTAGCCGGACCAGTTGTTGCTGGTCTCTTGAACCACGCCTGATGCGGCAGATGTGGTCGTAGTGGTCGTAGCCGGCAGCGTCGTAGTGGTCGTAGCCGGCAGCGTCGTGGTTGTCGTGGGCGGGACAGTCGTCGTGGTTGTCGTGGTGGTCGTGGCGCCAGCACCGATGCCGATTGTCATGGAGGCCGTGTTCTGGTGCCCCTGGGAGTCAACAACTGTGACCGTGACCTCGAAATCGCCCGCCTGTGTGGGGGTCCCTGTGACCACGCCCTCGCTAGTAAGCCTCAGCCCCGGCGGGAGACCCGTGAGCAGGCCACCAAGCCAGCTGTACGGCGCCACACCTCCAGATGCTCGAAGGGGGAAGTAGTAAGAGACGCCGACCGAACCCTCTGGGAGCGATGAGGTGTTGATCCTGAGGGGTGCGTTGGTGGTGGTTGTGGTTGTCGGCGGGGTACGTGCGGCGAGGTTGACGTAGAACCGGCCGGTGAACGCGGAGCTCTGGTTACGCGCCACAAGCGCAAATGCCACCGTGCGGCTCATGCGGCTGGGGTTGGCCCCGATCACCATGTGGGCCGAGTAGTTGCCACCTTGGCAGCTATTCGTCGGGTTGTGCGAGTAGACGACAGGGAACGACTGGTGGGAGAGGAGCTGGAGCTGGCAAGACGTGGCGTGCTGTACGCTCCCTTTCACTTCGAGGGCGCCACCGCCGGCTGGGAGCGTCGCCGGTATGGCGAAGACTTTCAGGACCCTCGCCGGGAATGCAGCTCCGAGGACAACGTAGAACCTCCCGGCAAAAGAGGAAGTGCCGTTGCGGGCTGTAAGACCGAACGCGATGGACCGTTGGACTGAGGTCGGGTTACGGCCGATGGTGATGTGGGCTGAGAAGGTCCCACCGCGGCAAGCGGTCGTTGGGTTGTGTGAATAGACCACGGGGAACGACTGGCGCGACAACAGCTTGAGCTGACACGAGGCCGCGTGCTCAACTCGGCCGGTCACCGCCACCGTCCCACCGGCCGGCGGAAGGAAACGCGGCGTAGCACTCACGGCAAGGACGACGGGACGGGCCAGGGGGCCGGCACTCGCCGAGCTGGCCGCTGAGACGAATGCAGCGAACGTTACCCACGCCATCACTGCCAGCGTCACCGCCCGGCTGAGCCGTTGCTTCACGGCATCGAACCCCCCTTCCGGTCCATGAGTAACCAGATCTTGGTCAGGCTGGGCAAGGGCCGAAGGTCTTTCGGGATGGGCCGGCAGCCCTCCACATGGCGTATCGGATCGGTCACCGGTCCCCTTGAGCGCTCGTTGTTCCCCTCCGGGCGCGCCCGGGCATGGACCACCGTCTTGACCAGGTGATCGACTAGTACGGGATTGTCGTCTGCGGCTGGTCTGCTGACTGGGACCGGGGATTGAGGAGCGCCTTTGAGCGGGTCCCATCACGCCGGTACGGGACGTACCGGACGCATCTGTCTGCGCCCGAGGACTACGCGCGACGGCTGGTGGCCCTGCGGTCGGCAACGACCATCCCGATCCCGGGCGCTGACGAGTTCTTCGGCGAGCTCCTGTCGAAGGTGTGCTCGCTAGAGGACCTGACGAAGCCACCGGCTCCGACCGTGGAGCTCGTGGCCGCAGAGGTCAAGCCCTACGTTCCCGACCACGCCAGCAGAATCCGCCGACGTCTCGGCAACCCGACAGCCCTGCCAGCCGGACAGAACTTCAACGCGTGGACTGAGCTACGGGGCTATCCTGCGCTCCTCGTTGTCTGCGCGGTGACCCTCGCCAGCCTCGCCGCCCAGCGCACCGTCGCGTTGGTGGCCTTCGAGGCGCGGGAGGCCGACCAGGCCCGCCGGGCGGCGGCCGGTCTTGGGCCCCGCCGGAGAAAGCGCCGCCGCCGGGGCCTCGCCGAGCTGGTCAGCGCCGGTGCCGGGCCCTGAGCCCGGCTCCTGCGCACTCCACCGCGGGTGCCTGGGCTCACAAGGCGGAACGGGCTCGACGGTCATGAACGCTCATCACGACAAGCTTTGGCCTGGTGCGCCGCCTGGCGGCCCGCCATGGCCACACCGCTCCCGCCATAACGGTCACCGCCAAATGTGAAGATGATGACGTCTGAAATGTGAAGACGTCTGGGTGGGCGCGGAGGGACTTGAATACTCGGGACACTAATCCTGACCTACCTGGTAGGGATATGTCTTCGCAGGTCACAAGCCACTTCTACTTGCCCGATAGATACCGTTGAAAGCCTCTGGAGACCATGGTTTCGTGGCCTGTTGTGGCCTACGTGTGGCCTACGGAGGAGTTGGCGTGCGTTTTGCGGCATAGTTATCCTCCTTTCTCCACGGAAGGCTTATCGGTAATTTCACCGCCATTCCAGCAGCGACTGAGCCATGACCACTCTCGGTGCTCGATGTGCCGGTCGTGGGGCTCGTTCGGGGATCATTCGGCCAGCCGTTGGCAGAGCCGGCGCTTTTGCCGCCTTCAGGGTCTGAGCGTCAGCTGCCAGCGGTGGTC
Source organism: Actinomycetes bacterium (assembly GCA_021827285.1). GTDB lineage: Bacteria > Actinomycetota > Acidimicrobiia > Acidimicrobiales > Palsa-688 > JAKAWM01. The sequence goes on from JAKAWM010000003.1 coordinate 16,444, forward strand.
CTGATACCCAGTGACGGTCGCAGCGAACAACGCCCCGGCGTCGTCATGGACCTCGACGTGCATCCCTATCTGGAGGTCCTCGTCACCCTCCAGGTCTAGGTCGCCTACATAGGCGTGACCAGGGGCCAGCTCGGCAGGCCCAGTGGTGGCAGGGACAACGACATTACTGACGGCGTCAACCATGGAGATGTGCCCAGGATCGGCTTCGCGCTGGTCGGGCTCGGAAGACGTGGCAAGCTCCCGTTCGACCTGAGCCGCGACCCGCTCCGCCATGCCAGGACGCGCACCATAAACGCGCTCACGCACTTCGCTCCACTTGGTGTGCCCGCTCATGGCGTCATTCCCTCCGGCATTCCTAGAGGAACCTTCCCAGTCTGAGGCCCGCCGTGCGCCGCGTGGTCAGGCGGGCGCCGTCGCCCGAGCGACGAGCTGGCGGTAGTCGTCGATACTGCCGGGCAGGATGCGGAGGTGGACGACGGTCCCGCTCGGCTTCTCAACCATGTCGACGACCTGGGTGACGGCGGGAGCATCGGCGTCTCCCGCAACGACAATTGCCCCCGGCTCGATAAGGGACGGATCGCGAGCCTCGTCCAAGAACGCCCACACGTAGCCCGTCTCATCCTCATCGTTGAGGTCGCAGGCAATGTCCACGCTTACCATGGCTCGCTCACCTCCTCTCGGCTTGCCCACGACCATGGTAGAGGTTTTCACGAGCTTGACCCAGCACGACGAGCAGCCGGGCCAGTTCATCATCCTCGGCGCTCGCGAGCCGGACAGTGTAATGCGGCCAATTGAAGGTAGGCAGAAGCTCAAAGCCGGCGTCGACAAGGGCTCCGACCCGAGGGACGTGTACCAGCCCGTAGGACGAAAACCGCCGCTGGAGAAGGTCCTCCAGCGACGCTCGCCCGGAGCTCTCCAGCGCGCACGAAACCGAGATCCCCCATATGGGTCGCCCGTCCAAGGCAAACGCACGATGGGTCCGAGAGGCGTGGCTCCTCAGCTTGCCGACAGAGTCGGGACCGCCTCGAACTGCGATGACCCCCGGGTCAGGTGGCGGCTCCCTCCGGACGAACGGACGGAGTTCCTCGCGTTGCGGGTCCTCCGCCATCAATGGCCGGCCTGACAATCGACTGCGCGCCTGCACACAAGAGCGCCCCTCATGGCGTGCGGGCCCTACGGGGGCGCAGCGGCACGACGGCTGCCTTTGGCGGTAGCGCGCGCGCCACTGCTTGGCGGCGACGGTCGAGCCTTTCGGTCAACTCCTCCTGCACCCCCTCGAAGAGGTGCCCGTACACCCTCAGCGTGACACTTGGGTCAGCGTGGCCCATCCGCTGGGCCACAGCCAGCACGTTGGCGCCGTCGTCGATGAGAAGGCTTGCATGTGTGTGCCTGATGTCGTAAGTGCGAAAATCCTCCGGCAACCCGGCGGACCGCAGAGCCGGCCGCACCACCCGGGCGCGAAACGTGTCCCGGTTCACCGGTCGCCCTTGCTTGTTCACAATCAACGGGTCGTCGCGCCGGAGCGGCGCCCTGCAGGCCAGGTCGGCAGCCAATTGTTCGCACAACCACGCGGGGATGGGGATCACCCGCTCGCCGGCCTGGGACTTCACCGGACCAGCGACGTACTGCCAACTGCCGCCGTCGAAGCCGGGCACTGGCGACCACGTACGACGGATGTGGACTATCCGGCGGACGAGATCGACATCCTGCACCCTGAGGCCACACAGCTCCGCCGGGCGCATTCCAGTGAAGATGAGCAACCACATGGCCGCCTTGTAATGGCTGCTTGCGTGCTCCACCAGCGACGCGGCCTGCTCCATCGTCAGCATTGGGACTTCCACCGCCCGGCCGTGCGGCGCCCGGAGCTCGTGGCCGGCGGCGGGGTTGTCTTTTCGGGCGTTGGCTTTCACTGCGCACTTCATGATCAGGGACAGCACGCTCACCATCTGCCGGACTTGCTTGCGACAGTGCCCGGACGCCAGCTTCTCGGTAATGAAGCGCTCCACTTCGAGGTAGTCAATAGCTCCAAGGCGCCACGCCCCGAAGTAAGGCAATACATGGTTCTTCAACAAGAGCCAATAGCCGCGCCGATTGTTCGGCCTGAGCTTGCCCGTCGTGCCCCACCACGCATCGGCCCAGTCTGCGAAGGACGACCGGCGAAGGATGGGGTCGACCCACTCTCCTCGCTGGATGTCCGAACCGTTGCGCTCCAAGAACCGCTCGGCGTCAAACCTCCGGGCAAAGCTGTGTGACCTCTGCCGCCCGTTCGCGTCCCGGTAGCGGACGCGCCACGTGACCTTGCCCAAAGCGCCATCGGCAAGGCGTTGTCGCTTTTGAACCGATCCCATCGTCGTTCCTCCTCGCGTTCCGGTCGCTGTCCGATCCCAGTTAGGACTTGCGACTCGCAGGTCTCGCAGCGAACCGCCTGTGCAGACTCTGGTAGGGGACGCCAGCAGCAGCCCCGATTTGGCGCCAGCTGCAGCCTGCACTACGGGCCGTGGTCACGGCAACGATGAAGCATGCCTGCGCCTTGCCAACCAGTTTGGCAGCTTCAGTGACCGCAGGTAGCGATTCCTCGGCTGGGGTATTTTCGGCCGTCTCGTCCCGGGACAAGCGCCGTCGCGGCTGAACGTCGCCGTCGAAGAGCCGGAGCGGCTCAGGCGCTGCGGCCATGCCTGGGCCCCACGAGCTGTCCGGCCTCCGGCTGGCGTGCACTGTCCAGCCACACGGCGATCTCCGCTGGGTCGAACCTGACAAACCTTCGACATTTCAAGAAGGG
>JAKAWM010000274.1 GCA_021827285.1 Actinomycetes bacterium
CCGGCCCTGGTCGCGCCAGCTGAAAGAGAAGTCGAGTTCCCGGCCGGGCTGGAGAGCGCCCTTCAGGTGGTCGGGCGGCAACTGGCCGAGGGTGATCGCTTCGATCTCATCGCTTGTGAGCGCGGGGGCGCCGGCAAGTGGCTCCAGGCGGCTGTCCACCCGGAGCAGGGGCGCCGAACCAGCGGTGAGCAAGATGTCGGTCCCTCCCCTGCGCTCCAATTCGGCCAACCAGGTGTCCAGGTGCTGTTCAACTGCCATGCCCCCATGGTCGCCGCCTAGGCTCACGGCGGCCGCAACAGCTTCACAACCTCTCCCCAACCCGAAGCCAGAGCTGTCCTTGGTGCCGGCCGGGCTGGCGCAGACCTCTGACGTAAGCATTCAGGTACCTGATCGCGCGGAGAGCGAGGATCCACCACTCAGGGCCCACCATCGGCTAGAACCAGTGGCATGGCCAGCCCGTCACTACGAGAGCAACTGCGAGAAGCGCAGACGGAAAATCAGGCCCTGCGAGCCAACAACGAGTCCTTGCGGGCGCGGCTCGATCGGCTGGTCGAGGACAATGAGTCGCTGCGCGACCGGGTCGCCCGGCTGGAAGCCGAGCTGAAGGCGGACTCTTCGACCACGGGGAAGCCACCGTCTTCGGATCCGATAGGGCCGCGCAAGAAAAGGGCCGAACGACGGGCGGAGGCGCGGGGGGCAAAACGCCGCCAGGGGAAGCAGCCCGGTGCCCCCGGTGCCAACCTCGCCCGCCGAGCCCCAGAGCACGTGGTCCCGCACAAGCCGTCGTGCTGCTCTTCCTGCGGAGCCGACCTGGCTGGGGCAGAAGTCGTCTGCAAGCAGGTCCGCCAGGTGATCGACCTCCCGCCGGTCGTCCCTGTGGTGACGGACCACGTCGCCTACCGGCTGCGCTGCAAGTGTGGTGCCGAGACGCTCGGGGATTACCCGCCCGAGGCCCGGGCGCCGGTGTGCTTCGGCCCAGAAGTACGGGCTTTCGCCACCTACTTACTGGATCGCCAGCACCTGCCCATAGAGCGCACGGCCGAGCTGTTGGAGGACCTGCTGGGCGTGAAGGTCTCGACCGGGTGGCTCTGCGCCGTGCAGGCTGAAGCAGCGAGGCGCCTCACCCCCTTCCTGGCGTGGGTGAAAGAGCGCTTAGGGGGCGAGCCGGTGGTCCACGCCGACGAGACCGGCACCGCAGTCGGGACTACCAAGCACTGGGTGCACACGCTCAGCACCAACTTATTGACCCTCATCGCCGTGCACCCAAAGCGCGGTGCTGAAGCCCTGGCCGACATAGGGGTGCTGCCCGGCTATGCCGGCACCATCGTCCACGACGGCTACGCCTCCTACGACCTGTTCAGCTTGGCCACCCACGCCCAGTGCGGGGCGCATATCTTAAGGCACCTAAAAGACGTAGGCCAGTGCGACCTTTTCACCTTGTGGGCCGCCGAGGTGACCAGGGTGCTCATGGAGGCCAAGGCAGCCTCTGAGGCCGCTGCCCTAGCCGGGCTGCCCGCCGTCGAGCCTGCACTCGCCGCTGATATCCGCAGCCGCTACCACGCCGCTTTGGGCACGGCCTTTGGCCTGTTGCCGCCCGGGCCCAAGCCGAGGTTGCGCCATACCGGCGGCTGGAGCGACGCCCAGCGCAAGGCTTGGAACCTCGCCACCCGCATGCGCGAGGACGCTGACCAGGTGCTCCGCCTCCTGGACGACACCCGGGTGCCATTTACCAATAACAGAGCCGAACAGTCGCTCCGCATGGTGAAATTGCACGACAAGATCTCAGGTCCCTTCCACAGCATTAGCGCCGCCGAGGCCTTCGCGGCCGCTCGCTCCTACCTGCAAACAGCGGCTGACCACAACCAGAACCTGCTCGGAACCCTCCGCCAGCTCTTCACCACCGGAGCGTGGTTCCCCGCTTTGGCCGCACCTGGCTAACAAAGCGGGCTGTGTTCGCTCTGGGCCCCCAAGCCGTTCGTGCGGTGAGGGGACCCGAACCCCGAACCCCGAACCCCGAACCCCGAACCCCGAACCCCGAACCCCGAACCCCGAACCCCCTGCTGACGCCCCTCCGCTTCGCTCCGGGTTGTCATCAAACAAGCATCAAACCAGCAGTTGGCTCACCAAGGCCTTCACGTCCTCACCGAACGTGGAGGGAGCTGAATGCTTACCCTCTGACGCCTATCCCAAACGAGTATTCGTGCTGCTGCCTTTGGAGGCCTGAAGGAGAGTACACAGAGCGTTTTCATCACTCCTCTAAGCACCGCACGCTCGCTTTCTGCGCAAGCTATTGACTAGCCGGCGTCGGAGGGACAATCCTTCTAGGGGGTACCAACGTCCGAGGGAGGAAACGGGCATGCGCACTCGCACTTGTACCCGTACTCGTTGGTGGCCGAGCGCCGCCTCTACGCCAGCCCCCTTTGTCCCAACCCGCAACCGTGCCACCTTGGGCCTTGCCGGTCCCCCAGAAAGGGGCCCCATGTCCCAGTTCGCATGCAAAGGAGCAGGTCACAAATGATCAGGTCCATATTCCGCACCAGGCTGCGCATGACACTCGCCACCTTGGTGGCCGCCATGGCCGCCGGCGCAACGACTACCGCAGTCGTGGTCATCGCCGCACCGCCGGCGAGCGCCCTGTCATACAACCCGGCCCCGGCCAACGTCTTCCACGCCCCCATTTCCACCATGGGGCTGGCGGCGCTCAACCACCTCGAGGCGAAGTTGCAAAAGGAGGTCAACGACCACAAGAACGGCGGGGGTAGTACGAGCGGCAACAGCGCCTCCCCCGGCTCCATCCCGCTCGCGGGAGGTATGTCGTCGATAACACTACCCGCTCATACGATCCGCTTCATTTCCGACTCGAGCTACATGTCCCAGAGTGAGACCACGGTCGCCGTGGACCCCTCCGCCACGTCCAACGCCACCCGGACCGTGGTGGGCGGGGTCAACGATTCCCGTTATTTCTTCTGCCCGCTGTTCGCGTCTGCCACCGCGACCGCCGCGAACTGCCCGAGCGGCTGGACACAGTCGCTCTCGGGCTTCGCCGTGTCGACCGACGGAGGCGCCAGCCTGGCGACAACGGGCTCCGACGGGACGGACACCTATGACATCCCGAGCCTTCTCGCGGGTAACCCTCACCACCCGACCTTCCTCGTGTCTTGGGGGGACCCCGGTGTCGCCGCCGCCCCAGACGGGCTCTTTTACTACTCGTCCCTCGCCATCAGCCCAACCACGAGCGCGAACGGGGTAGAACTGTCGGTCTCCAACCCCACCCTCACGTCGGACCCAACGAGTTGCATCACCCCCTTGAGCGACCC
>JAKAWM010000004.1 GCA_021827285.1 Actinomycetes bacterium
CCGCAGCTCATCTCTGTAATGTCTTTCAGCTTAAACACCTTTACTGCGAGCCCAATGCATTCAATGTTGCCCCCAATCGGACCTTGCAGAAGGCCGGCTTCAAATATGTGTGTTCACACGAGGGCCGACCCAATCTAATCAATACCTATCAGACCAACACCATCTGGGTCTACGAGCCCGCACCATCTGGGGTTGCAACGCCGGAGTGAAGGCCATGTGGTCATGGCCCCGGCACACCTGGGCCCGCGCTCTTGGTACCCGGCAGGGGGTCGGTACGAACATCGCCAAGTGTTACGGTCCGCCTGCCAGGAGTAATTGGTCACAGAATTGCAAACATAATGCGATGTCGCCATATGATGGATGGCCAGCCGATCGAGCGCCGAGGCTTTGCTCGCCGACCTCTCAACAATACTCGGACTGGTCGCCGGTAAGACCGAACGATCGGGGCCAGTTCTCCCTCCCCAGAAATGGCGCGCTCCTTGGAGGGCTCCGTTCGTTAATGCGATCTTCACCCAGCGTCTGTACCGTTGCCCCATAGCCTGAATGGTTCACCGGGAAGAGGTTGGATATTGACAATGGCCCGCAGATCGCCAGGCGCGGCAGCCATCGTATTGCTGGTTTCGGTGTTCACGGTGGCGCCCCCCGCGGTTGCCGCAACCAGCAGTAAACGACCCTCGCCTCTCGTGCCGCTCCCAGCACCAGCGCCACTAGCCCCGCTCGACCCGGCTGCTGGCCCCGGCCAGGGCCGCTGGCACCCCGCCGGCCGTTTGGTAGACGGCCGCGCCGCCGTATACGAGACCACGCTGGTCGTCCCCGCCACCGGACAGGAGGCCGGGATCGCCTGGATGGACCCACGGTTGCTGAGGGCACAGCTCTACTCGGGGAGCGAGAGCCCAGGAAGTGGGCCTTGGAGGCTGACCGCCCCGATCTCAGCGAGCGCCGCCCATACCGTTGTGGCGGCGTTCAACGGAGGCTTCAAGTACTGCTCCGGAGGCGGGTACTACGCGGAGGGACGGCTCGCCTGCCCGCTCGCCCAGGGTGGAGCATCCTTCGTTATCTACCGCAATGGATCTGCCACCGTGGGCGCTTGGGGGCGCGACGTATCGATGTCCAAACAGGTGATAGCGGTTAGGCAAGATGTGACCTTGCTCGTCGATGGGGGCCGGGCCGTGGCCGGCCTGGACCCTTACGACACGTCCACGTGGGGATTTACCCTGGGTGGGATCCCCAACGTCTGGCGGGCGGGGCTGGGCGTGACGGCTAGTGGCGCGCTTGTCTATGTGTACGGGCCCGACATGGAGGTCACCCAGCTGGCGGAGCTGCTTGTCCGTGCCCGGACGGTCAGGGCGATGACCTTGGACATCAACCCGTACTGGACTGTCTTTGTCACCTACAAGTACCGTCCCGGTCTGCCAGCGTCCCCTACGGACGGGCGCTCGATGCTCCCAGGCACGATCCAGGGCCCGGCAACCTTCTTCGACCCTTCGTGGAACCGCGACTTCATAACCATGTCTGCCCGCTAAAAGCGCGACCGTACGGGGTGTACGGCCAGCCGAGGGGCTCCTAGTAACCGCGCTGAGCCAGGGGCACATGAACCTCTCCAGCTGCGATCCGCCGATCTGGGATCTCGATATGACAACATGGTCTCGCTCGCGGGCGATTACCGCCTGATGAAAGGGGTGCCGCACATGAAGGCTCGAGCACTGTTCGCGGAAGGGCTTGGTACCGCACTGCTGGTGTTCTTCGGGGCCGGGGCAGCCACCCTGAGCTTCGGGTTCAAGATCACCGGGACGAGCCCGTCGGCAGGCGTGGTTGCCACCGCGCTGGTTTTCGGACTGGTGTTGCTCGTACTGGTCTATGGGGTCGGTCCAATCTCGGGCTGCCACGTCAACCCGGCCGTGACAATCGGCTTTCTGGCGGCCCGCCGGATAAGCCTCCAAGAAGCGCTGGGCTACTGGGCCGCCCAAATTGTTGGCGGTATCGCCGGGGCGGCTGGCCTCTACGGCATCGTCCACAGCGCCTCGAACTACCGCGCCAGCATGGGGCTCGGCGCCGATGGCTACGGGAAGGCCTCCATGATCGGAGCCAATGCCGCGGGCGCTGTCGCCGCTGAAGTGGTCCTCACCTTTATCTTCGTTTTCGTGATCCTCGCCGTGACGAGAAGGGCGAGCAATGCCACGGTCGCGGGGCTTGTCATTGGCCTCGCGCTGGCGCTCGTTCACCTCGTCGGGATCCCCATCGACGGCACCTCGGTCAACCCCGCCCGCAGCCTCGGCCCAGCACTGTTCGTAGGCGGCGTTGCCTTGAGCCAGCTGTGGGTGTTCCTGGTCGCCCCACTCGTCGGGGGCGGCCTTTCGGCTCTCGCCTACCACTTCTTATATCCCAAGGGTGAGCAAGAGGCATCCGTTGAGCCGGCGCCCGAGGAGCAGGCCCGCTGAGCGGTCCCACCGTGTAGCCCTCAACGGTCACTCTAAGGCCAGCCGCAAATGGGCTGGTCACACGCGCCATCGTCGTGCCGGCCGAAGCGCCCGGTTGGGGTGAAGCGGAGGCCTTGGGTCGGACGGGCCGGGACCTATCGGCAAAAGAAGTCGAGGTCCCCGATCCGCAACAAATTGCCAGCTCGGTCGAGCTCAGCTTTGCTGCCCGCCCCCACGACCGCGTAGCCAGAGGACAAGGCCTCGTTTAGGAGAGGCTCCGACACGGCAACGTGGTTGGTGCCCAACGTACTTTCCATGGCGACCATCCGGGGTAGGCCACGGCCGCCGCTCGTGATGGAAGAGACGGCCAGGGCCAGCGCGTCGAAGTCGCTGTTGACGACTACGGGCAGCTTCGCCCCTGCCAAGGAGCGCGAGGCCTTGGCGTTCGCGTACGTGGCCTCCCAGTCGATCTTGGAACGCAGTCGCTCGGTCACTATGTCAGCGACCCCAACGCCGATAGCGTTGCCGAGAGAGCCTTCGGTCAGGTCGAGGACGGCCAAACGCTGCACTTGGGTCTTTGCGGGGAGCGGGTGACCGGGGAACCTCCCGGTGACGTTGGGGTCCATACCCGCGCCGGAGATGGTCTTGCCCATCTCCCGCAGCACGAGCACGTCGAGATCAGCAAAAGGCAGCCGGGCGAAGTGCCCCCAGGCCTCCGCCAACAGTGCCTCGTCGCGCTGGAGGATGAGCTCGCCGGCCACTACCTCGGCGCTGTGCAGCCTGTGCCATTGGTCCTCGATCACGGCAGCACCAAAGGGTACAGACAGCCGGACAAGAACCAGCTCGAGCGCCTCGGGGAGGATGTCGGCGAAGGCGCTGAACCCGGCTGCGTGCAAACTAGCGGCCCCCTTTTCCTTTCCCAGCCCTATAGTCAGCATCTTGGTCAGGCCGCTCTCGACGGGAGCGCGGAAATCGGTGTGCGGCTTGACACGGTTTACGGGCACTATAGCGTCGCAACCCAACGCTGCCTGCGACAGGTAGACGGGCTGCCCACCACTTAGCGTGCCAACGTGCTCGACTTCCATAGAAGCGTCGACGTCGATCCCGAGCCGCCGCTCGTCTATACCGAGCTGGTGGAGGACCTCCAGCTGCCCGTTAGCGTCAGCGCCGCCGTGGGACCCCATGGCGGGGATGAGGACCGGCTCCGCGCCGCGCTCACCGAGGACCATGACGACAGCCCGTACAACCTCATCAATTCGGGAGATCCCGCGGCTTCCCACTGCGACCCCCACCCGGCTCCCAGCCGCGACGCGCTGGCCGGCGATCTCGCGCAACTGGCCAAGAAAGGTGCCGAGGCGATCATCCTCCATTGGCGGGGCGTCCCGGCGAAGGACAAACCACTCAAGCTCGGAGGTGTCCCACTCCCCCGGGTTGTGCAGGTCGAGCAATCCTTACTCCTTGCTCTCAGTACCGGGCAGTGCTGCCCTGTTGGCCTGCTCGATCGTCGAGGGAATTTGTGCCGGTCACTTGGGTGGTCTGCTCCAAAGTCCACCGCGCTCAGGCTGCCTGACCTATAACCTAGTCGTACGCGCTAGCACGAGCGCAGGTAGATGGGATGTGAGTGCCGAGCCTTCACCGGCCAGATCTACTGGTCGTTGTCCTGGCGACAAGCGAGCTCGGGCCACCGAAGGATGCGGCGCCATCCGGTCGCCTCGGCTCTGGCAAGGTAGGGGACTGGAGGGTACATGACGATTGCGTCAACAAACCCGGTGACCGGCGAGCTCTTGGAGACATTCGAGGAGATTTCTGACTCTGAGCTTGGATCATGCCTGGACAAGGCGGTGTCAGCCTTCAGTCGAGCACGCGTGACCAGCTTCGGTCAGCGGGCCAGCTGGATGCGCCGAGCTGGCCAATTGCTCCAGGGAGATCAAGAGGCAACTGCCCGTATGGTTACGACCGAGATGGGTAAGACCATCGCCTCGGCTCGGGCTGAGGTGGCCAAGTGTGCTCGCGCTTGCCTCTATTTTGCTGAGCACGCCGAGGCTTTGCTCGCCGACCAACCGGTTAGTCCAGCAGCCGTCGGTGCAACCTTGGCTTATGCCCGCTACCAGCCCCTGGGTGCCGTCTTGGCCGTGATGCCGTGGAACTTCCCGCTCTGGCAGGTCATCCGCTTTGCCGCGCCGGCGCTCATGGCCGGCAATGTCGGCCTGCTCAAGCATGCCTCCAATGTCCCCCGGACCGCTCTCTACCTGGAGGAGCTGTTCAGGCGGGCCGGCTTTCCCGAGGGCAGCTTCCAGTCGCTGCTCATCGGCTCCTCTCGGGTCGGCGGCGTGGTCCGGGACGGCAGGGTGGCGGCCGTTACCCTCACGGGCTCCGGGCCGGCCGGTGCGGCGGTGGCTGCCGCGGCTGGCCAGGCGCTGAAGCCGACCCTGCTAGAGCTCGGTGGGAGCGATGCCTTCATCGTTATGCCCAGTGCCGACATCGAGGCGGCTGCTGCCGCGGCGACGGCCGCCCGGTGCCAGAACAACGGCCAGTCCTGCATAGCGGCTAAACGCTTCATCGTGCACGAGGCGGTCGCGGACGAGTTCGAACAGCAGTTTGTTGAGAAAATGGCTGGGTTGACCATCGGCGATCCACTCGATGAGACGACTGACGTCGGCCCCCTCGCCACCCGCAGCGGGAGGGACGAGGTCGAAGGCCAAGTCGAAGACGCCAGGGTCAAGGGGGCCGAGGTGCTCTGCGGCGGTGAGCGGCTGCCCGGACCGGGCTGGTTCTACCCCCCCACGGTCCTAAGGGGCGTCACCCCGGAGGCTCGGATGTTCTCCGAGGAGGTCTTTGGGCCGGTGGCGCCCTTGTACCGGGTCGCCACCAGCCGGGCGGCCATAGATCTGGCCAACGCCACCGCGTTCGGGCTCGGGGCCAACGCCTGGACCAACGACGTTGCCGAGCGCGAACTGTTTATCCAGGACCTCGAGGCGGGCGCCGTGTTCATAAACGGCATGGTCACTTCCTACCCGGAGCTCCCTTTCGGGGGCGTGAAGGCGTCCGGGTACGGCCGGGAGCTCTCGGCACCCGGTATCCGGGCTTTCTGCAACCTCAAAACGATATGGGTGTGCTAGTGCCAGTGCGCGGGCGACGGCCACGGGCAAGCAGTGCTGGCCCGGGAGGAGCAGGCGAAGACGGCTAGCGCCCCCCTTCTACCTTACGGCTGCGCTGCTCTTGGCCGGGCCCACCGTAGGGGTAATCGGCGGCACCGGGATCGCTGGCCCGGTTGAGGGCATCGACCTCGTCCGCAGACAGGTCCAAGTCGACGGCGCCCAAGTTTTCCTCCAGCTGCCCCAGGGTCCGGCACCCTAGTATCACGGAGCTGACGGCCGGTCGGTCGCGCAGCCAGCTCAAAGCCACTTGAGCCACGGTGCGGCCGCGCCCAGCAGCAACCTCCTCCAGGGTGCCGAGGACGTCCCAGGTCCTCTGGGCCGCATTGCGGTTCGCGTACGCCTCCACCCCGCGTTCGGGGTTTTCCCCAAGCCTGGTGGCGCCCTTCGGCAACTCATCGCGCCGGTACTTGCCCGTAAGCCAACCCCCGCCCAGCGGTGACCAAGGAAGCAGGCCCAGGCCCTCAGCCATGCAGGCGGGTATTACCTCCCATTCGATCTCGCGAGCAAGCAGGTTGTACTGCGGCTGCAGCGTCACGGGCCGGCGCAGGTGACGGGCGTCGGCAATATCGACAGTCTTTTGCACCTGCCAACCGGTGAAGTTGGAAAGACCAACGTAGTTTATCTTTCCCACCCGGACAGCGTCGTCAAGAAACTCGAGTGTCTCTTGGATGGGAGTCAGAGGATCATAACTGTGCACTTGGTACAAGTCAATACAGTCCACACCTAGCCGGCGCAGCGATCCATCGAGGGCTCGGGTAAGGTGCCGGCGAGAAAGACCGGCATCATTTGGCCCCCCGCCAGTAGAAAACCTGGCTTTGGTGGCGATCACGGCACGATCGCGGATCTCGGCTGGTTGGCGAGCCAGCCACCGCCCGATGATTGACTCTGATTCAGTCCCGCTGTAGACGTCAGCGGTGTCGACCAGGTTGCCGCCCGCATCGAAGAAACGGTCTAGCTGTGCGTGGCCACCCGCCTCGTCCGTCTCTGAGCCAAAAGTCATCGTCCCAAGGGAGAATGCCGAGATGGCACACCCGCTGGCACCTAGGGTTCGAAATCGCATGAGGTGAGCCTACTGCCGGACCGGCGGGGCCGGCAGCTTCGCCAGGCGTGCCTCGCCAGGCGTGCCTGCGGGTGCCCCAGAAAGGACGGCCGGCCCTAGCCCGCCGGGACCATCAGGGCCCGGGTTGGTGGCGAAGATCACTTGGTGGCGCGATCACCGAAGCAAACGCCCAGTAGGCGCGCCTCGAGCACCAGCGGGTCATAGGCCGGGACCAACCGTAGCTTTCCCGCGGTAGAGGCCAAGGGGATGCTGGTGACCTGAGAGCCGCGCAAAGCTACCATGCGCCCGAACTTTCCTCTCGATATGAGGGTGGTGGCTGCCGTGCCGAGCCTGGTGGCCAGGATGCGGTCATCGGGGCTGGGGCTGCCGCCGCGCTGGATGTACCCGAGAACTGTTTCGCGCGTCTCGAGGCCGGTGAGTGCCGTGATGCGCTGGGCCAGCCAACGGCCCGGCCGGGCACCGGCCTCCACCGCCTTCTTGGGCAGGGCGATCCCCTCGGCGACGACCACGATCGAATACGGCTTGCCGTCCTTCTGGCGGTGGACGAGGTAATCGGCTACGGCCGCCTCGTTCCAGGCCATCTCGGGGAGGAGGATCACGTCTCCCCCACCGGCCACACCGGCCGACAAGGCGAGCCAGCCGGCGGAGTGCCCCATCAACTCCAAGACCATGATGCGCCGATGGGAGTTGGCCGTGGTGTGAAGCCGGTCGATGGCTTCGGTCGCGATGGTCAAGGCCGAGTCGAACCCGAAAGATTGGTCCGTCCCCCATACATCGTTATCGATAGTCTTGGGCACGCCCACCACGTTTACTCCCGCTTGGGAGAGCATGTGGGCTGTCTTCATGGTCCCGTTGCCACCGATGCAGACGACGCAGTCGAGGCCCAGACTGGCAACGGTCCTTAGCATCGCCTTGGGTTTGGCGGCACCGTCCTCGCCCCTCGACCCGGCGAAGGGCTTCTCGCGTGACGTCCCGAGGATCGTGCCACCCAGGGTGAGGATCCCCGAGAGGGCCTCGTCGGTGAGCTCAACATACTCCTGGTGGACGAGACCGTTGAAGCCATTGACAAACCCGATCACGTCCATCCCGTACACCCGGATGGCGGTCTTGCCGACGCCGCGGATGGCGGCGTTGATCCCCGGGCAGTCGCCCCCTGAGGTCAGCAAGCCGATCCGTTTTGCCACCCCGGCGGGCCGGCGCGCTCGCCGCGCCTGGTCTCGGCCGCCCGATGACTTGGCCACCATCTTCGCCACACTAGCGACCGGCTGAGCCTGTGTACCCGCCGCGCCTCGGAGCAGTTATGACGGGTACGGGACTGGGGTGGGCCCGGTCGAGGACCGTTGCCAGCGTTCAGCGACAGGGGAAGCGGTTCGCGAGGACTTCGACCAGCGCTCAGCTTCAGGGGAAGCGGTTCGCGAGGACTTCGACCAGCGCTCAGCTACAGGGGGAGCGGCTCGCGAGGTGCGGTGGCCTCGAGCGAGCGCGCGCAGAGAGCAAGCACACGGCGCAAGCCCTCAACATCTTGAGTTGTGAGCTCGCCGAGCATGTCTGCCTCGATCTCGTCCATGGAGCGTTCGCACCGTTTGAGGACCTCAATGCCCTGCGGGGTCACACTCGTGCGCAGCACCTGCTTGCGCCGCGAGTCTGGCTGGCGATGGACGAGCGAGCGCTTTTCAAGTGCCGAGACGACTAGGTTCATGGCCTGCGGGCTCACAAAAGCCCAACGGGCCAGTTCCGCGCCCGACATGCCGTCGTGCCGGCGCAGCACGCTCAAGGTCACGTACTCCGTGGTGGTAACCCCGTGCGCCCGGACGGCATGGTCGATGCGGGCACGGAGGCGGCGCTCCACCCGGTAGACCAGGTAGCCGACACGGGTGCGTACCGCAGCGGAGGCATCTAAGTCATTGGCTGTAACCGGGGCCTTCATGGGCTGCACGACTGTACCCTCCGCAGTGTCTATCAAGTGCCTTGACAACTGGCTTGTCGATCACTAGCGTAGCAACTGGTACCAGCGGCCCAGCAAAAGGGATCGCTATCGCATCGAGGGGACTGGGGTCCCCACCTCCAAGCTTCGCGAACAGGCCCGAAGTAGCCAGTGCTCTTTGGCAGATGGAAGGAGATAAGCATGACCCACCCCACCGATGACGGAGGGGCATTTGACCGTCCTGCCCCTGGAGCGGCACCTCGTGACCGCACGACGGCGCCAGCCGGCGGGGCCGCCAGCCTGACCGGGCAGGACCAGCCGGCAGGGAACGCGCACAACCCTGTCCTACCCAGGCGAGATTTCTTGCTGGGTATAGCGGGAGGCGCTGCCCTCCTGGGTGCCGGCCGGTTGGGGGCCACGGTTACCGAGGCCAGCCGCCTCGTCAACCGGTCCTTCAACGTGGTCAAGCCGGGCAAGGTCGTAATTGGGTTCGTCAGTCCCCAAACCGGTGCCCTAGCCGACTTTGCCACGTCCAATAGCTTCGCCGTGCAGCGAGCCCGGCAAACGCACGCCTTTGCCAAGGGGCTTAAGTCGGGTGGCAGATCTTACGCGGTGGACATTGTCATAAAGGATAGCCAATCTGACCCGAACCGTGCGTCTCAGGTGGCACGCGACCTTATACTCAACGACGGAGCCGACCTGATCATAACCAGTTCGACACCGGAGACCGACAACCCAGTCGCGCTCTTATGCGAATCCGAAGGGATCCCCTGCGTGTCGACGGTAGTGCCATGGCAGTCCTGGTATGCGGGACTGGGTGG
Source organism: Actinomycetes bacterium (assembly GCA_021827285.1). GTDB lineage: Bacteria > Actinomycetota > Acidimicrobiia > Acidimicrobiales > Palsa-688 > JAKAWM01. The sequence continues at coordinate 9,381 of JAKAWM010000004.1, forward strand.
CAACCCACTGAAACCCACTACGAAGTACGAGTACAACGTGATGTTCTTCTTTGGCTTGGAGGCGTTCGGCAAAACCTTCATACCTATGTGGAAACGCATCTCAACCAACAAGGTAGTGGCGGAGATGTTCCCCAACGATGCCGACGGCAACGCCTTTCGGGCTGCATTTCCCGCCATGGCCAAAGCCGCCGGTTACACTCCTGTAGACGGTGGAGCGTACCCGGACGGGACCAGCAGCTTCACGTCCATGATCTCGCAGTTCAAGTCGCACCATTGCGAGATTTACGTCAACGTACCGTTGCCTCCGGACTTCAACACCTTTTGGAAACAGGCGGCTCAACAGAACTTTAAGCCCAAGCTGGCGACCGTGGCCAAGGTGCTTCTTTTCCCTGCCGACGTCAAAGCGTTGGGACACCTGGTAAACAACATAGCCACCGACGTGTGGTGGTCGCCTTTCGCACCCTACAAGTCATCTATCGATGGCACCACGGCTGCCCAACTGGCTGAGGCCTACCAGCAAAGCACCGGGCAACAGTGGACTCAGGCTATAGGATCGACGTACGCAGCTTTTGAGGTCGCGGGTAAAGCTTTTGCGGCTGCCAGTGACCCCCGCGACCATAAAGACGTGGCCGACAAACTCCACCACCTCAGGTTCGAGAGCATGAACGGCTTACTGGATTTCGCTAGCGGCCCCGCACCCGGCGTAGCTGTCATAGAGGCGGCAGGGGCACAATGGAAACCGGGCCGCAAGGGTAAATTCACTGACTTTCCCTATGCCCTGTATATCGTGGACAATTCCGATGCTCGCGACTGGCACGTCAACGCCGAGCTCCAGCCAACCAACCCATGACCTGTGAGCCGTCAGGCTGGCCCTCGTCGGCGGGGCCAGCCCCTGGGCTCGCGGTGGGGCTTCAAGCGGAGATGAAATCTATCCACCTAGGCTGGCCCGGGTTGGCACAAGCACGGCGAATGCCCGACGAGGCGAGCGCGACAGGAGGCCTAAGGTGTTAGCTGATCCGACCCACGTTGATGGGAACGAGCCCCTCGGGCGGTGGGCTACAGTCCTAGCGGAACTGGGCCCCGACGGCATCGCCTGGCTGGTCCTCAATCGCCCCGACAAGCGCAATGCCATGAACCCCACGCTCAACGCGGAAGCATTGCAGGCTTTGGATGTTATCGAGGACGACGACCGTGCCAAAGTCCTTGTACTAACTGGCTCGGGGGGGTCCTTCTCCGCCGGTATGGACTTGAAGGAATACTTTCGTGATGTCGATACAGGTGGCCAAGTTGCTCGCGCCCAGTCCCGGAGGGTCACCAACGAGTGGCAATACCGCCGCCTCCGATATTTCCCGAAGCCCACCATCGCTATGGTCAACGGCTGGTGTTTCGGGGGGGCGCTGACGCCGCTTGTCGCCTGTGACCTGGCCATAACGGCCGACGACGCCATCTTTGGCCTTTCTGAGATCAACTGGGGCATACCGCCAGGCTCAGTCGTCTCGCGGGCTCTGGCAGAGATGATCCCGGCTCGCGATGCCCTTTATTACATAATGACGGGTACGACGTTTACGGGTGCTCAAGCGGCGGCGATGAGGTTGGTCAACGAGGCGGTACCTCGCGAGCAGTTGCGCGAGCGAACCGTTGAACTGGCCAGGCGGTTGGCCGGTTTCAACCGCGTCGTCTTGGAGGCTGCCAAGACGGGGTTCAAGCGGGCGCGGAACATGGAATGGGAGGTCGCTGAGGAATACCTGTACGCCAAGCTCGACCAGTCCATAGCCAACGACCCGGACCACAGCCGGGAGGAGGGGCTCCGGCGCTTCATCGACGAGAAGTCGTTTCGCCCAGGGCTGGGCACCTACAAGCGTGACTGAACCACCGGCTCTCCTGGCCAGCGGACGGGGAAGCCGGCGGGTCAGCCGCCGGGCCCTAGGGCGCTTGCTCAGCCCGCGCTCTGTGGTCGTGGTCGGCGCTTCAGATGACCCCACGTCCATCGGTGGCGCCCCCCTGGCCCTTTTGGAGCGTTTCGGTTACCAGGGCGAAATACACCTCGTTAGCCGGAGCCGCAACGAAGTCAAGGGCAAGAAGTGCCTTCCATCGATAGCAGCGCTTCCCGAGGGGGTTGATGCTGCCATCCTCGCCATTCCTCAGGTGGCCGCCCGCCAGGCCTTGGAGCAACTGGGCGGTAAGGACTTGGGGGGTGCCATCGTTTTTTCCTCAGGTTTCGCCGAGACAGGGGCAGACGGCGCGGCCGAGGAGCAGGCTCTTTCAGACGTAGCTCTCCGTCATGACATCGCTCTGGCCGGTCCCAATTGTCTGGGGCTGGTCAACTTCACCCGCTCCACGCCCCTGACGTTCGGCCACATAGCACCCAACCGCCGAAGCACGGGGCGGGGTGTGGCTGTGGTGGCTCAAAGCGGCGCCATGTCGCTGGCACTGACTTACGCGTTGATGTCCCAGGACGTCACCGTGACCCATATGATCTCAACGGGCAACGAGGCTGTGCTGGCGATCGAAGACTACCTGGACGCTCTGCTGAAAGAGCCTGCACCGATGGCAATAGTGCTGCTGGCGGAGCATATCAGGCATCCCGGGGAGTTCCTGGAGGCGGCCGCACGGGCTCGAGCGATGGGGACAGCCCTCTGCCTCATGCACACGGGGCTTTCGGATCGATCTCGAGAGGCCTCACTCACCCACACGGGCGCCTTGTCCGGCGACCAGCAAGCTCTGCGTGCCGTGCTTGCCCGGGAGGGGGTCTTGATCATCGACTCCTTGGACGAGATAGTAAGCACGGCCGCGCTGCTGGCGAGCGGGAAGCTACCCAAGACCGGCAACGTGGGCCTCATGACGGATTCTGGTGCTCTCAAATGCTTCGCTATTGACTTCGCCTCTCGGATAGGCCTGGCGTTACCAGCGTTGAACGGCTCGTCGCTTCACAAGCTCGCTCGGGAATTGCCTGATTTTGCCACGCCGGATAACCCAGTTGACATAACGGCCATGGGGCTCAATGCCCCCGATCTTTACGCGCGGGTGGCGTCCGTCCTGCTCGAGGCAGAGGAGATCGGCACGCTCGTGGTAGCCGCCATGCCTGGGTCGCCCGCCCAGAACGGCCAGCAAGTGGAGGCGCTGCTACCTGTGCTCGGGGCCGCTCCCAAGCCGGTCGTGTACGCCATCATGGGGGGGCAATGGGAGATCCCGGAGGCCAATCGGGCGCGCATTGCCGAGGCCGGGGTACCGCTGTTGCGGTCGCCCGAGCTGGCCCTGAGGGCTGTCAGCAACGTCATCTCGTACGCTTCGGCGCTCCGCCGGCTGGCGTCCGCGCCTGGACGCAGGGCCACCCCGGTATCGATGGTCAGGGCCCGAGCGGTACCAGGCGAGGACCAAGCCAAGGCCCTGCTATCGGCGGCGGGGCTTCGGGTGCCCCGTGGCCGGCTGGCAACCAGCCTGGGACAGGCCCGCCAGGTGGCGTCCGAGGTTGGTTACCCGGTGATCCTGAAGGTTGCGTCGCCGGAGATTGCTCATAAATCCGATGTCGGTGGAGTACTTCGAGCCGCGTCGGAGAGTGAGCTCGAGCACCACTACCAGATGATCCGCGCTCGGGTCGCAGAGGCCAGGCCAGACGCATTGATCAGGGGCATCCTGGTTGAAGAGGCCGTCAACGGGGGGACAGAAATGCTGATTGGCGCCCGGCGCGATCCCAACTGGGGGCCGTTCACGCTCATCGGTTTCGGCGGGACCTTGGCCGAGGTAGTGCGAGACGTCGCCGTCGTGCCGGGCGATGCCGATCGTAACGAGATCCTTTCGGCTGTGAAGTCGCTGCGTTGCGCCCCTGTTCTCGATGGTGCCCGTGGCCAGCCGCCCCGAGACACGGCTGCGTTGCTGGAGGTGGTGGAGACGATCGCCGCCCTCTTGAGAGAGAGCCCTGAGGTGCAGGAGATCGAGGTGAACCCCCTGCTGGTGTTGGCCGAAGGTGGGGGAGCCATCGTGCTGGACGCGGTTATCCGCTAGAAAGGGGGACTGTTCGCCACGCAGAAAGGAGCAGGCGCCGCCATGAGGGCTGCTTTGTACCGGCAGACCGGCCCGTCGAGCGTACTGTCGGTGGAAGAGTTGGCGGTCCCCGAGCCTGGAGCGGGGGAGGTAAGGGTCCGTGTCGCCTTCTCGGGCGTCAACCCAACCGATTGGAAATCCCGTTCGGGAGCTACCGGCGGCGGCCCATTAGCGCATGGTTTTCAGGTGCCGCACCAAGATGGTGCCGGTGAAGTTGATGCCATCGGCCCCGGGGTCTCCGAGCTGCGGGTAGGCCAGAGGGTTTGGGTATACCTGGCTGCGGCGTTCGGCAACTGTTGGGGGACCGCGGCCGAGTACTGCGTCGTGCCGGCGGAGCGGGCCCTGCCATTGCCCGACGGCGCCACCTTTGAGCTCGGAGCGAGCCTCGGTGTCCCGGCGGTCACGGCCGCGCACTGCCTGGGGCTGGGACGCGGTCCTCGCGCCGTGGCGGGCGCCAATGTGCTTGTGGCCGGGGGCGCGGGGGCCGTAGGCCATTTCGCCATCCAGCTGGCCAAGCAGGCGGGCGCTCGGGTCGCCGCCACCGTAAGCACCGAGGCCAAGGCTGAGCTGGCGCGGGCGGCCGGAGCTGACCTGGTGGTGAACTACCGCCAACCGGGCGTGGCCGACCAGCTGAAGTCGTTTGCGCCCCGGATGGACCGGATCGTCGAGGTCGCTCTCGGGGCCAACATGGACCTCGACCTGGCGCTCGCCGGCCCCGGTACCGTCATTTCGGTTTATGCCAGCGAAGCTTCAGACCCGGTTGTCCCCACCCGTCGTTTCATGAGCGCCAACGCCGCGGTTCACTACCTCTTGCTGTACGGCGTGCCCAAGGCTGAGCTGGCAGAGGCCGTGGCCTGGACAAGCTCGGCCTTGGCGGCGGGCGTCCTCACCGAGCTGCCGGTCCAGCGCTTTGCGCTCGAGGACGTGGGGGCGGCGCAGGACGCCGTCGAGCACGGGGCGGTCGGCAAAGTCGTCCTCGGTACCGGGTGGGAGGGGAATGCCGGGGTACCTGTCTTCCGCCACGGGCAGGCCAATGCGCAGTGAGCGCGGCGACCGGCGCCGTTGACCTTGACAACCGGCGGCCTCGCCGCCTCGCGCCGGGCCCTCTAAGCGGGGCGAGCCCAGCGCCAAGGCGGGCCACCCGCGTGCGCACGTGGGCGGCCATAGCATTATTGGCTCTGGTGGCCTTGACCGGTCTTACCGCCCTGCTGTACGACCTTTCCCGTCACGCCTTCCCAGGCAACGGCGACGGTGCTTCGATCGTGCTCGAAGCGAGCTCGATGGCGCACGGCAACTTGGCCCTGCGTGGCTGGGTCACGCCGCTCGACTCCTACTGGCTTTCCGACGCCCCCTTTTATGCCGCCTTTGTTGCCGTGCAGGGTATGGGGTTCAATTTGGTGCACTTGGTCCCGGCCTTCATCGGTGCCGTCGTGGTGCTGGTCGGGGCGTGCCTTGCTGCTCTCGACCGGCGCCCGGGACCAGCGGCCCTTGGGGCGCTGAGCGTGGTCGCCATTGTTGGGCTGCCCAGCCTCAATCTGGCTCGGATCTTCTTGCAGGGCCCCGGTCACGTGGTCACGGCTCTGTGGTGCCTTCTCGCCTTCGCCTGCCTACGAAGCGGGCGCCTTGGCTGGCGATGGGTGGCCGCCATAGCTTTGCTGGCCGCCGCTACCATAAGCGACCTGCTGGCCGTGGCCTTCGGGGTGGTGCCCGTGTTCCTCGTCGGGATGCTCGTCATGGCTCGTGCCCGCTCCGTCCGCCCGGGAATGGCCCCCGTCTCGGCCGCCGTGGCCGGCAGCGTCCTGGCCCTGGTCATAAGGCTGGCTGCCGATGTCGCTGGCACCTACCAGGTCATCAACCCCACTGAAAAGGCGGCCTATGGGCAAATGGGGCGTAACCTGGTCCACGCTTTTCAGTACGGGGCCAACCTTCTCGGGATCGGCTCGTCACCTTTGGTACGCGGCGTCACTCCCACAGCACTGGAGTTGGTGCACCTGGCGGGACTGGTCATGATGGTGGCCGTCTTGGCCGTGGCGGTGAGCTTGCTACGCCAGGTGGCCGTGGGTGACCGGCCTGAGCCACCGCCGGACCGTCGGGCTGGTGCCCCATCCCGGCCTGATGCACCCGCTGACACCGCGCCCGCGTTTTTCCTTGATGGAGCACTTCTTTTCGGCATGGCCGGGTCCGTTTGCGTGTTCAGTTATCTGAGCACGTTCAGTTCGACATCCTTCGAGCGCTATCTCACGGCGGGGGTGATCTTCGGTGCCGTCCTCACCGGGCGCTACTTGGCGGTCGTGGCTGGGCACGTTCCCCCCGGCTGGTGGCGGCGGAGCCTCGCGGTGACCGTCGGGGGGGTCTTCTTGGCGTATGCCGCGGTTACAGGCTATTACCTCCATCCGCGGCCCATTGCCGTGGCGTACGGTTCGGTCAGCCGGTTCCTCGAAGCTCATCACCTGAAAGAGGGGTTGGCGGACTATTGGACCGCCCAAACACTGACCGTGGCGAGTGGGGGCCGGGTGCTGGTCCGACCGGTCATCGCTGGCGGAGATGGGAGGCTGGTCCCCCATCAGCAGTACTCCGAGCCCAGCTGGTACCGCGGGCATCGCTTCAACTTCTTCGTAATAGCTGAGCGGCAAAGGGGGCCCTTCTTCAAGAAAACCAGCGCGAGTGCGGCTGGGTCCACCTTCGGAGCGCCGGCCCACACATACACCGTTGACGGCTACGAGGTGCTCGTTTGGCGCACCCCGCGGGCGCTCCCCCCGGCTCCGGCAACCGCGTGAGCCGGCCGCTTCGTCCAGGCAGATCCGGCCGGACGCTTCGTCCACGCAGATCCGGCCGGCCGCGCCAGCACTTGACGGTGCTACCTGGCCACACAGAGACGAAAGTCTCTATCATTTGCTAGTAGCTCTCACTTAAGGTGGGGAGGTAGGAGGCGCTGGCCAATGATCGTGACCACAAGGGGCAGGTGGTGGGCGCTTGGCGCAGTGGTGCTGGCCGTCCTGGCCGTGGGCCTCGACCTGACCGTCCTCAGCGTTGCCTTGCCCACGCTGGCCGTTGCCCTCAAGGCGTCGGAGCCCGACCTGCAATGGTTCTCATCGGGATATGCCCTCGTGCTTGCTGCGGCCATGTTGCCCGCCGGCCTTCTCGGGGACCGGTACGGGCGCAAGAAGGTGATGCTCAGCTCCCTCGCTGCGTTCGCGGCCGGGTCACTGGCCTGTGCTTTCTCTCGTACCGCCCTGGAGCTCATCGCGGCCCGGGTATTGCTGGGCCTGGCCGGCGCGGGGCTGATCGTAATGGCCGTTTCGGCCCTGGCCGTGCTTTTCCCCCCGGAAGAGCGCCCCAAGGCAGTCGGGATCTGGGCCGCGGCCAACATCGTGTCCTTCCCGATCGGGCCCATCCTCGGGGGCTGGCTGCTCTCCCACTACTGGTGGGGATGGGTTTTCCTGATCAACGCGCCCATAGCCCTGATCGGCTTCGTCGCAGTCGTCTTGCTGGTACCCGAATCCTCATCCGCCGAGCGCCCCGGGATCGACGCCGTCGGTGTCCTCTTGTCGAGCGCGGGCCTGGTCGCCTTGACCTACGGCTTTATCCAAGCTGGCGAGCACGGGTGGGGCTCGCCTGGGGCGCTCGGGCTCATGATGATCGGGCTGGCGCTGATAATGGGCTTCTTTTCCTGGGAACGCGCCCTCGGGCATCGGCCGGGTGGCCAACCCCTCATAGATCTCAGCCTTTTCAGGTCGCCCGCCTTTAGCTGGGGAGTGGTCCTTTTCGCGGTCCTCACCTTGGCTCTTGTCGGGTTGCTCTTCGCTCTCCCCCAGTACTTCCAAGCTGTTGTGGGCACGAACGCCCAGGGGTCAGGGATCCGGCTCCTGCCCATCGTTGGGGGGATGATGCTGGGGCTGGCTCCTGCGCCCCGAGTTGCCCACTGGGCCGGCACCAAGCTCACGGTTGCGGCCGGGTTTGGCGTAGTGGCCGTGGGCCTCGGCCTGGGCGCGACTACCTCAGTTTCTTCGGGCGCGGCCTTCGTGGCTACTTGGATGGTGATCGTCGGGGCAGGCACCGGTCTAACCATGGCCGGGGCCGCGTCGGCGGCAGTCAGCGAGCTCTCCGAGGACAGGGCGGGCGTGGGTTCGGCCGTCTTGCAGGCGCTGAAGAACACTGGCGCACCCCTAGGCAGCGCCATCTTGGGGAGCGCCCTCAGCTCCGCCTACATCGCCCGTTTGGGCCTGGCCCACCTCCCGCTGGCCGCCCAAGCTGCCCGTCAGAGCGTGTTCGCCGGCATTTCCACGGCCCACCATCTCCGGTCCGCCTCCCTTCTGGCCACGGTGAAAGCCGCGTTTGCCCACGGCATGGATGCCGCGCTGATGGTCTCGGTGGGCTTCGCCCTCCTTGGTCTTGCGGTTTCCCTTGCCTTCCTACCCTCACAGGCGCGCTTGGCGGCCGTGGGCGCCGGCGCCGAGAAGGCTCCCCACCGGGCGAAAATCCTGCCGGCTGACGGACGGGCACGCCCAGGCGGTGCCGGTGCCGAGAGATGAGCCCCATGCCGGCGAAGGGTGACATCCGCGCCGGTGACGGTACCGGCTCGGGGGTTGGCCGGGCGAGGGAGGTGCTGGCAGACGAGCGCGCTGGCCCGGGCCTACGTGAGCGCAAGAAGGCCAGGACCCGGGCCGCCATCCAGCATGAGGCGTTGCGGCTGTTCCGGGAGCGGGGCTACGAAGCGACGACCATAGAGCAGATCGCCAACGCGGTGGAGGTCTCCCCGAGCACCCTGTTTCGCTACTTCCCCACGAAAGAGGATCTGGTCCTTACCGACGAGTACGACCCCTTGATCGTCGAGGCAGCACGGGCCCAACCGAGCCACCTTCGCCCCGCCGAGGCCCTGAGGCGGGCGCTGGGGGCCGTGTTCAGCCAGCTCGGCGATCAACAATGGGCCGACATCAGGCAGCGAGCAGAGCTGGCCTTTGCCGTCCCTGAGCTGCGCGCCAGCCTGCTTGACCAGCTGGCCCAGGTCGCCAGCCAAGTGGCCGGGTTGGTGGCCGAAAGAACCAGCCGTCCCCGGGACGACTTTGCCACCCAGGTCGAGGCCTGGGCCATTGTCGGGGTGATGATCGGCGCTGAGCTCTTCTGGGTCGAGCACCCGGGAACGGACCTGTTCCCCCTGGTGGATCTTGCCCTTAGGGATCTGGGAGGCATCGGTAGGTAGTCCCAGCCCAACCTATCCGGGCCGGCACAGCTCGGCTCGACCGGGGGGAAAGGTTTGACCGAGGACGCCGGTCATAGCTTCCCGGCGCGTCCTCCAGCCAGTTGCCAGGCACGCCGCACCACTGCGTCCAGCATCTCAACCGAAAGCCGCCCGGTGAAGGTGTTCTGCTGGCTCGGGTGGTAGGAACAGACGAGGTGGCGGCCGTCAGAGGCTGCTACCTCCAC
>JAKAWM010000005.1 GCA_021827285.1 Actinomycetes bacterium
AACGCTGGGGACTTGTGGCTCGGGGGGGAGGACTCGAACCCCCAATGACAGGGCCAGAACCTGTAGTGTTGCCGATTACACCACCCCCGAACGGGCAAGCTGGCAGCTTAGCTGACGGGCCAAGGGGAGGGGCAATTGTACGGCGGGTGGACCGAGGACGGGAGCCATGGCCGTCACCGTCTGGTGTCCGAAGGCGACCGGATCCTGCCAGCCAGATGGCCGCGGGCCTCACCTAAGCCGAGCCGGTGTCTTCCTGGCGAGCCTTTTCCCGAGCTGCCTTCAGGCGGGCCAGGGCCCTTTCCCTCCCGAGCAGGTGGAGCGATTCGAAAAGCGGCGGGCCGACCGTGCGCCCGGTAATGGCCAGGCGGATGGGGGCCTGGGCCTTGGCCAGGGCGCTTACACCCACCGCGGCCCCCGCGGCTTGGGTGGCTTCACGGATGGCCTCGGGGGCCCACTCGCACTCCTCGTAGTTCGCCGAAGCCGCTTCTAGCAGGGCGATGAAGGCGGGGTGCTGGCGGCGCACCTTGGCCCAGTCAGCCGGGTCGGTCCTCACTTCGGGTAGGAACAAAAAGTCCACCAGCGAGTACACCTCTCCGAGCGTCCGCGCTCGTTCTTGGACGAGCGGGGCTATCGGTGCCCACCGGGAATCGAGCCACTCCCGGGCGCGGGCCAAGAACTCAGCGGTGGAAAATGACCGCAAGTACTCGGCGTTGAAGGATGCCAACTTCTGTTCATCGAAAAAGGCCGGTGCGGACTTGACCTGGTCCAGGCGGAACTCGGCTATTAGCTGCTCCAGGGAGAGGACTTCTCTGTCCCCACCGGGGGACCACCCGAGCAGGGCAAGGTAATTGACCATGGCCTCGGGTAGGTACCCCTCGTCCCGGTAATCCTCAAGCGCCACCTTGTCACGCCGCTTGGAAAGCTTCTTGCGGGCGCCGTTGACCAGGAGCGGCAAATGGGCAAAGGAAGGCTCAGCACCATACTCAAGGGCCTCCCAGAGCAGGATGTGCTTGGGGGTGTTGGGGACGTGGTCCTCGCCCCTGATCACATGGGTGATGGCCATCTCGGCGTCGTCTACGACGTTGGCCAGGATAAAGAGCGGTTGGCCGGTGGACTTGCGCACGGCAAAATCCTCGATCGAGGAGTTCTCGTAGACCACCTCGCCCCGCACGATGTCCACCCACGACGTGTGCCCCGAACGAGGGGTGCGGAAGCGCAGCAGCCGCCCTGGTGCCGGCTCCAGGTTTCGTTGCCGGCAGTAACCGTCATAGCCGGGGGGGCGCCCAGCCGCCTGGTTGCGCTCTGCGACTTGCGCCGCCGTGCAGTCACAGGCGTACAACCGGCCCTTGGCCAGCAGCCGCTCGATGGCCGCTTCGTAGAGCTTGCCCCGCTCGGATTGAAAGTAGGGGCCTTCGTCCCAGTCCAGGCCAAGCCAGCGCAGGGCTCGCTCTATGCCCTCGGCCGCGTCAGCCCGGTTGCGGGCCAGATCTGTGTCCTCGATGCGCAGCACGAACTTACCCTCCTGCTGGCGGGTGAACAGCCAGTTGAAGAGGGCCGTCCGGGCGCTGCCCACATGGAAATACCCGGTCGGCGACGGCGCCATCCGGACGCGAACTGAGCTCACGGGGTTACAGGCTAACGCTGCCCTTTCCCGGGTCAGCTAGCCGCGAGGAGGTCGCGGGCGTCACTGCCCGCCAGTGCCCGGCGGAGCTTGGTGAGCGCGTCCCGCTCGATCCGGCGGACCCGCTCGGCAGTGAGATCCAACAGCTCGCCCACCTCTCCTTGCGTGCGGGGTTCGCCCCGGTCAAGGCCGTAACGAAGCGAGAGCACCCGGCGCTCGTCCTCAGACAGGCGCCCCAGGAACTCGTCGATGTGCCCGCCCAGCATGCCCTGCGCCACCATCTCGAAGGGCGATTCGGCCGAGCGGTTGACGACCAAGTCTCCCAGGCTGGTGTCGCCATCCTCCCCAACCGCGGCGTCCAGGCTTACCGGGTCGCTGTCGTAGTGCAACAGCTCGGCCAGCGCAGCCTCTTCGATCTCCAAGGCGGCGGCCAGCTCGGCCAAAGTGGGCGGCCGGCCCTGCTTGGCTTCCAGCTCACCCTGGATGCGGCGGGCACGACGGATCTCGTCGCCTACGTGGGCTGGGATGCGGACGGTATGGGCCGTGTTCTCGATGGCGCGCCCAATCGACTGGCGGATCCACCAGGTTGCGTAGGTCGAGAACTTGAACCCCTTGCGCCAGTCGAACTTCTCGACGGCGTGGATCAGTCCCAGGTTGCCCTCCTGGATGAGGTCGGACAGGGGTAGGCCGGACCACTGGTACTTGCGGGCCACCGACACGACCAGCCGGAGGTTGGAGTTGATGAAGTGCTGCGTGGCGCGGTCGCCAGCGTCGATAACCTTGCGTAGCTCGCGCTTGCGACGCGGTGTGAGATCGGGCCCACCGGCGGCCAAGTCTTCCCGGGCCACCTGGGCAGCCTGGATGGCTTGGCCAAGGCGCATCTCGTCAGCCTTGGTGAGCAGGGGGAAACTGCCGGCCTCGTCCAGGTAGAGGCCGAGCAGGTCGGGCCCGGTGCCCATGTTGCCCCTCGTCGGGGTGCGGCGCGTCTGTTCGTTCATTCCAGTAGAGATAACGTCCCAGCTTGCTGGTTTGTTCCGTCTCCGGGAGGCTTGTGCCTTATGCCACATTCGTGTCTTCTAGGTCCTACCCTGAGGAAGGCCTTTCTATCCGTCGGCCCGGGCCACTATGGAAATACGAGACGATCGGGGGTACAGATCTGCCGTGGACGACACTGACATCTTGAAGCGCATAGACGTGCTGGAGGAGGAGGCCCACAGCCTCGAGCGGCAGCACGGTGGCTTGGAATTGACTGATGAGCAGCGCCGGCGCGTGGCCGAGTTGCAGGTCGAGATCGACCGCAACTGGGATCTGCTCCGCCAGCGCCGGGCTCGCCGAAGCGCCGGGGAGGATCCCGACGCGGCGATGGAAAGGCCACCCCAGGTGGTGGAGGGCTACTCTCAGTGACTTGTGCCGGGGCGACCACCGGCTGAGCGTGGTTGCATGGGTTCGGGTTCGCTACGCCGGGTCGGCGGACCTAGCCGGCGTGGCTCCCACTGGTGCCTTCTCGCGCCGCGACCAGGCTCACCATTTGCGATGACCCACCACGCTCAGTCCCGCGTAGTGATGAACCGACGCGCGGACGAATGGAGCTCGTCCAACATGGCCCGGACGGGCAACAGGTCGGCCAGCGCCGGTCGGGTCACGGCCCATACCTCCCTGGTGGGTTGCCCACCTTTGACGCGTCGGACCACTACTCCGTTATGGACGGCGTGGCCGAGGGCGAGCAGAGGTGCAAGCATCACCCCGAGCCCCGCGGCAACGAAGGCTTGAGCCGTAGGGTACTCGTCGGCTTCCAGCCCGAATAAGGGTACGAAGCCGGCCTGCCGGCACGCCTCGGTCGCTACCTGCTGGCAATACCCGGGGCAGGTGCTTATGCCTACCCACCGGTCCTGGGCCAGCGTGCTCAGGTCGACGGCCCGGTGGCTTGCCATCGGGTGGTCGCGGGGCAGTACCACCCGGAACGGGTCCGACAGCAAGTGCTGCCGGCAGAGCCCGTCCGACCAGGGCTCGTCGGGGGGGCCTTCGATGACGACGGCGATGTCGATCGACCCGTCTCGCAGACTGGCCAAGGCCTCGTCCGTTTCCACTACCACCAGGTCAAGCCAAACATTGGGCAGGCGTCGTTCAAAGGCGGCCAAGGCCTGAGGCACGAGCGACGCCCCGGCCGTCGGGAACGCCCCTACTCGGACACGGCCGGTATGGCCGGCTCGCAGGGCTGCCAGAGCGTCCTCCGCCTCGTCCACGGCCGCCAGCACACGGGCAGTGTGGTCGCATAGGAGGATGGCGGCGGCGGTAGGGCGGACACCCCGGCCAGCGTGCTCCAAGAGCACCGTGCCGGTCTCCCGTTCCAGGGTTGCGATCTGCTGGCTTACGGCCGAGGGGGTGAAATTGAGCGCTGCGGCGGCGGCGGACACCGAACCGGCCTCGACGACCTCCTTCAGTACCCGGAGCCTTTTGATGTCGAGCACCTATCCATTAAGTCACGCTACACAACTCTTCACAAATAATTGGTAGTGCTAAAGGGTTAGGCGGGCCAAAATCATGGCATGGACTGGCTGATCGTCATCGCCATCGTGGTTTGCTGCCTTGCTTGCCCCTGGTTGGCCAGCGACAGCCGGGACGGTGCCGATTGGAAGCGTGCCCCCATGGCTCCCCCTTCGGTGCGATTTGTCAGGCCGTGGTCACAGTCCCCAGCCGCCAGGGCGACCCGGCACCTGGCGGGCCAGCTTCGTCACCCGCCCGCTACCGGAGGCCCCCCGGCAGGCGCTGTGGGCGCTGACCAACGGGTGTTGCTGGACTTAGGAGCCAGCGAGCGGCCGGTTCATCCCCCCAGGGTCGGGCGGAAAGGGAGCGCTGCCCCGCGTCCGGGCGGTCTGCCATCTGGACCGTGAAGCCTGCTCAGCCCCAAACCTCCGTAGCAGTTTCGACTATCAGGCGGAGCTTGGCGATTTCGTCCTGCAGGCTGACGCGGTTGCCCTCGACCGTCGACGAAAACCCACATTGCGGGGATATGCAGATCTGTTCCAACGGGACATAAGTGCTGGCTTCCTCAATCCGCCGCTTCAGGTAGTCCTTTGTCTCGAGGTCACCTCGCTTGGTCGTGACTAGGCCGAGCACAACCATCTTGCCCTTAGGCATAAAACGCAGGGGCTTGAAATCACCCGAGCGAGCGTCGTCATATTCGAGAAAGAAGCCGTCGACGTTCAATTCGTTGAAGAGCGCCTCGGCCACGAAGTCATAGCCCCCCTCGGCCGCCCAATATGACTGAAAGTTCCCCCTGCAGGAGTGGGTCGTAACCCGCATCGATTCGGGCTTGCCCTTGAGGGCAAGGTTGATCTGCTTGATGTAGCGAAGGTGCTGGTGCTCTGCGTCGTCACCCCGTTCGCTTATCATCTGACGCTGAGCCGGGTCGTTCAGGTACGCCATCGAAGTGTCGTCCAACTGCAGGTACCTGCATCCGAGCTCGCCCAATTGCCGGATCTCCTCGGCGTAGGCGGCACTCAGATCCTCCCAAAAGTCTTCGACGTCGCCGTAGACGGCTGGGTCAATGGCGGCCGGCCCCCCCCGGTAATGCACCATGCTCGGAGAGGGGATCGTCAATTTGGGTTCTGCCGCGCGGACAACCGACTTCAGGTACGTGAAGGCATCGGCAAAGATCGGGCGGTCCAGGCGGACCTTGCCTGAGATCTTGAGGGCTGCAGAGGTGAAAAATGTGGTCCCCTCGTCGTTCTTGAAGGCCACTTGCAGCTGGTCGTCACTCCTGGTGATGCCGCCCAACTGGTAGATGAAGTCCATATGCCATGAAGTACGTCGGAACTCGCCGTCGGTCGCGGACTGGAGCCCGATCTCTTCTTGGAGAGCAACGACCTGTCGTACGGCCGTGTCCTCAGCCTCTTGGAGCGCCGCCCGATCGATGGTGCCGGCGGCGAAGTCGGCCCGGGCCTGGAGCAGCTCGGGAGGCCGGAGCAGGCTGCCTACGTGGTCCGCACGGAAAGGCGGTGTGGTTCGTTTCACGCTGCAAACGCTAGCTTGCCCTTTGGCGCGGCGCCACGACCAGTTCGTCCTGCGGGGCCCGGCACGGTCGGTCAGTCGAGCGGCCGTAAGGCAGAAGACTCCCCGTAGACCACCAGGGTGTCACCTGCCTCGAGGCGCAGCTGCCGCGCTGGGTTGGCCAGCAACTGCCCGTCGTGGCGCCGTAAAAGCAGGGGGATCGGTGGGCCGGCGAGTTCTTGCAGGCTCTTGCCGACCAGCGGCGAACCAGGGTTGATGACGACTTCCTCGAGCCGCAGGTCGGGCTGGCCGGCTCGGGCAATGTCGAAGAACTCGACCACGTTGGGGCGGATGGCGAGGTTTGCCATCCGCCGGCCACTCGTCACGTACGGTGAGACGACTTTGTCCGCCCCCGCCCGGTAGAGGCGGTCAGCGCTCCGGTCCAAGGCGGCGCGCGCAACTATCAGGATGTCGGGCCTCAGCGACCGGGCGACCAGCGTGATGTACACGTTTTCGGCATCAGAGTCGACGGCGCAAATGAGCCCTTTGGCCCGCTCGATACCCACTTGGCGGAGGATCTGTTCGTCCGAAGCGGTGCCCAGTACGTAGCATACGCCGTCGCGTTCCAAGTCCGCTTGGAGCTCCACCTTGCTGTCGATAACGACAAATCGCAGCTGCTCTGCCTCAAGCTCCCGGGCAACGGCCCGGCCTACCCGCCCGTAGGCGCAGATTATGTAGTGATCGCTCAGTCGTTCAATACGTTTTTGCATGCGGCGGCTCCGAGAGAAGATCCTGACCCGGCCCTCGACTACGGCGGTCGCGGCCAGACCGACGATCGTTGCGAACAGGCCAACGCCGAGCACGGCCAGGCCAGCAGTGAACAGGAGGACGTCTGCCCGGAGCCCGCCGGCCGTACTGAAGCCAACAGTGGTCAACGTGAGCAGCGTCATACCTACGGCGGAACCAAGGCTGTATCCAAAGGCCAGGTAACCCGTGGTGCCGACGATGACAAGCCCAGCCAGGCCATACCCAGCCACGGTCACCCCGTGGCTCAGCCGGCGGGTCCTGTGCATGCCCCCGAGCGTACATTTGGCCCTAGCAGCCGGCGCGGATGGTCGTGAACGCGGCCCCGCCCGACCGTAAGCGTCAGAACGGGGCCCTGACCGGGTGGCCTACCTCGAACAGGTGGGCGGTGTCGAAGGTGGCCCCCCTATGAGAACAGCGGCACCCAGGCCCGACGGGCGTGGCTGTAGATCCGGAACGTCACCGATGGGTCAGCGTGACCGAGGCGCCCAGCAACGGTACGCACGTCCATCCCACCGGCGATCAGTTCGGTCGCGCTGAAGTGGCGCAGCTCGTGGAAGTGGGTGGTAACGCCCGACCGCTTTGCCAGCCGGCCGTAGCCATGGCTGAGCCCGTCCGGGAGGCTACGCTAGGAGCGGCCGAAAGTAAACTCCCAGGTCAAGATATATAAGGGCTCGTAGCTCAGAGGTCAGAGCAGGGGACTCATAATCCCTCGGTCGTGGGTTCGATCCCCACCGAGCCCACACCCACCCGCCAAAAGTGCCTGGTCCGCAAGACCACTACGGTTCTAACGAGAATGCCCCGGCCGCGCCATTGCGGGTCGAGCCTGGTCGCGGTCTCCGTCGGGTGCCGGCCTGGCTTCCACAGGAAAGTTCACCACGACGCTCAGGCCGCCTCCGGGCTGGGGACGGACATCGAGACCGGCGCCGTGGGCCTTGGCGATGTCGGAGACGATGGACAGGCCGAGACCGAGCCCGTCCGTGCTGACCATCCGGTCAGGAGCGGCGCGTTGGAACGGCTCGAGCAAACGGCCTATCTGGTCTGGTGGTACCGGGGGCCCGGTGTTGGTTACCGATAACGTCGATCCTGCCCCGGTGGCTGCGACCGTTACGTCCACACGTCCGCCCGTGGTGTTGTAGCGGATGGCGTTGTCAACGAGGTTCGATGCCATCCTGTAAATGAGCCGGGAGTCGCCCGGTACCTCAGCGTGATCGACGGCGGCGTTAACCTGCAGCCCCTTTGCCGCCGCCGAGGACGCGTGGGCCTTCAGCGCGTCGCGGACCACAGAGCCCAGGTCAACCGCTTCTCGATGGTCGAGGCCTCGTTGGCTGCGGGCCAGGACGAGGAGCGCATCGATGAGCCGCGCCTGCTCCTTGCCCGCTTCGATGGCCTCCTGGCAGGCGGCCTGGAGCGAGCCAACCGTCATCTCGGGGTCGGCCAGAGCTACTTGGAGGATGGTCTGGCTGAGCATCAGCGGGGTGCGCAGCTCGTGGGAGGCGTTGGCGACGAAGCGCCGCTGGGCGTCGAAGGCCGCTTCGAGGCGGGCGAGGAGGCTGTCGATGGTGTCCCCGAGATACTTCAGTTCGTCGTCGGGGCCGGCCAATGCGAGGCGCTCGTTCAGGTTGCGCTCGGAGATCTGGCGGGCTGCGGCGGTCATGACCCGGAGCGGGCGCAGGACTCGACCCGCGACGAGCCAGCCGAGCAGCACGGACAGCCCGATCATGGCGGCCAGGACAATGCCCGAACCGACGAGGAACTCGCGGGCATCGAGGATGATGTGGCCGGGGAGGGACACCGCAGCGTGGCCCAACAGGCCGCCGTTGCTGGTTCTTCTGGGTACCGGCCCACTGGCCAGCGGGCTGCCATGGGTAGTGGCCCGACGTAGCGCGGTGGAAATCGTCGGTACGATACGGCTGGGCACCTGGTCGAGGCGGACCAGCACTATGAGGACGTAGGTGACGGCGACCAGAAGGACACCGGAGGGCAAGAACAGGCAGCAATAGAGCGCGGTCAGGCGAAAACGGGCGCTCCGTTTGCGCAGAAAGGAGCGCAAGGGGGGGCCGGGGAGCCACTGGCGCCCGCTCATTGCTCAGCCCACGACCCGGTAGCCGGCCTTGGCCACTGTCTCGATGACCGGCGGGTCGCCGAGCTTGGCCCGGAGGCGGCTGACGGTGGTCCTGACCGCCTGGCTGAAGGGGTCGGCCGCCTCGTCCCAGACGCGCTCGAGGATCTCCTCGGCGGGTACCACCACGCCCGGCTTCGACAGGAGGACTTCCAAGACGGCGAGCTCCTTCGGGTTGAGCGATAAGGGGCGTCCCCCTCTTGTTGCCGTCCGGCGGGACGGGTCAAGCTCGAGGTCGCCCACACCGAGCTTCGGAGGCAACGAAGTGCCCGGACGGCGACCAAGAGCGCGGACGCGCGCTAGCAGTTCAGTGAAGTCACAGGGTTTGGGCAGGTAATCGTCCGCCCCTATGTCCAAGCCTTCGACCCGGTCCTCTACCGCGCCGGCGGCTGTCAGCATGAGCACCCGGCTTGCCGACCCCCCGGCCACCAGCGCCCTGCAGACATCATCACCGTGGACGCTGGGGAGGTCGCGGTCCAGCACCACCACGTCGTAGGCGGTCACCGCGAGGTGGTCGAGCGCATCCCGACCGTCGAAGACGACGTCGACGGCCATGCCGGCCTGGCGAAGGCCCGTCGCCAGCGTCATGGCCAGCTTGGGGTGGTCTTCGACCACGAGCACCCTCATAACCCAACCTCCTACCACGTCCAGGATGCCCGACGAGTTGTTGCAGAACCATTACTGCGTTGCATCCTTGCAACCTCGGCTCTCCTACAACGTCATCATGACCCTTCCATCTGACGGGCAGAGCGACGAAATGGTGGCGACCGAAGGGCGGAGGCGGCCCCGGCTCAGCCGGGCCGGCTTTGTCGCCGCGGCACTCCTCAGCAGCGCCGTGCTGGTGGCGGCGTGCGGGGGCGGGCCTGCTGGTCTCGGGGTCGCCAGCGTGGGCAAGGCGACCACTACGACTGGGCCATCTCGGGGACCAAGTGGAGGCCGGGCCAACCCTTCGGGAGCGGCCCTCGCCTTCGCCCAGTGCATGCGAGCCCACGGAGATGCGAGCATGGCGGACCCCGTCGTCTCGGGCCACAGCGTGAGGATCAACGTTGACCCAAACGCTCCGCACTTCACCGCGGCCTATAACGCATGCAGGCACCTGTTGGCGAACAAGGGCGTCCCTAGGAACACGATCACCCCCGCCGAACAGGCTGACTACCTAAAGGCCGCCGCATGCATGCGCTCGCACGGGATCCCCAACTTCCCCGACCCGACGTTCTTCTATGGCGGCGTCAGCTTCCAGAACCGGTCGCCCATAGATACGGGCTCGCCACAGTACAAGAGGGCCGTGGCGACCTGCCAGAAGCTCATCCCCAGGGGCCTGCCCTATAGCGGGACCTACGGCTCCTGAGCGTGGCTGATGATGGCTTTCTCGGGCTGACCCAGCCCGCCCCTTCGAGCTCGGCCGTAACCTTGCGGGGGCGAACGTACGGGACGCGGGGCTTGGGCCGGGGCAAGCAACTGCACCGCAGTAGGATGCGTCGCACCCAAGGTGAGAGGAGCAGGCCATGGCGAGCAACCGACTACCACCAACCCGCGTCGGCGTACTGGGGACCGGCGAGGTGGGGCGTCGTTTGGCGGAAGGTTTCCGGAGTCGCGGTCACGACGTGATGATCGGCACTCGCGACCCGGGAAAGGCCGAGTTGGGAGAATGGCTGGCAGGTGCCGGGGCCGGGGTCGGGGTGGCCACCTTCGAGGGAGCGGCCGCCCACGGCGACTTGGTTGTCCTTGCCGTCCTCGGCGACGCAGCTGATGAGGTGATCTCTCGGGCGGGAGCCCACAATTTCAGTGGCAAGGTTGTCGTTGACGCCATGAACCCGCTCGACTTTTCCGCCGGGTTCCCTCCTCGGCTGTCGATCTCGGGCCACGATTCGCTCGGCGAGCATATTCAGCGGGCGTTGCCCGACGCCAAGGTCGTGAAAGCCTTTAACACCATCGGCAATACCTACTTCGTTGACCCAAGCTTTTCCGAGGGCAAGCCCACCATGTTGATCGCGGGCAACGATGAGGACGCCAAGCGCACTGTGACAGAGCTACTGGGCGACTTCGGTTGGCCTGATGTTGTCGATATCGGGGGCATCGAAGGCTCGCGCGAGCTCGAGGCCATCTGTATTGCCTGGGTCAAGATCGGCGGGGCCCGAGGAGCCTGGAACCACGGCTTCAGGCTGCTCGTTGGGTAGGTCTCATGAGCGCTGCGCCGCTAAGCGCGGCGAGCCAGTACCCCACGCTCGTGAGCGAGCAGCCGAGCCTTCAGGTCTAAGCCGCCTCCATATCCAGTGAGGGAGCCGTCCGCCCCGATCACTCGATGGCAAGGGACGACGACCGGTAGCGGGTTGGCGTGGTTGGCGCTCCCGACCGCCCTGGCCGCCGTGGGCTTGCCCACGGCCCTGGCTATGTCCCCGTAGCTGCGCGTCTCGCCGAACCCGATGTCCTCAAGTGCACGCCACACACTCAATTGCCACTCAGTCCCGCTGGGCTCAAGTGGCAAGTCAAAATGGAGCAATTTCCCTGAAAAATAGGCCTCCAATTGCCGTTCCGCTTCGGCGATGCTGGCTGAGCAGCTCCGGTGGCTTGTTTCCCCCTTCCAGGTGGCGGCGCCCCCTCCCGGAAGAAGAATGTGGTGGAGGACCCTGTTGTTGCCACATAGCACCATCTCGCCAAAGGGCGTGGCTACCGGCCACCATTGGTCAGCAGACGAAATTTCAGTTCTCATACCCGGTCCCTTTCCGATCAATCTGGCCGAGCACCCTCGACCATAGGTACATCAAGGCGTAAGCACGGTACGGGCGCCATTGCTCGGCTAGAGCCAGGGCGGCCCGCTCGCCACCGGGAAGCCCGGCACCCTCCAACGCTTTTTTCAAGCCCAGGTCGCTGGCACAGAACGCATCGGGGTCGCCTAAGCCGCGCATACGGACATAGGCCACTGTCCACGGCCCGATGCCGGGGAGCGCTCCCAGTTGCCCCGATGCTTCCTCCCTGTCTGCCGAGGGGCTCAGGTCCACCTTGCCGCCGTCCAGTGCCTGGGCTAGCCCGACCAACGCTTGTCCCCGGCTGGCCGGCAAGGGCAGTTGCCCAGCTGTCAAGCCGGCCACGGCGGCAGGAGCCGGGAAGGTTCGGGTGACGGCGCCCACCGCTTGCGCCAGGGGCTCTCCCCACCTAGCGGCCAGCGAGCCGGCGAGGGAACGAGCCCTGGTCACGCTAACCTGCTGGCCGAGAACGGCGCGCAGCGCTATCTCCTCGGCGCTGGCGCAACCCGGGACCCGCAGGCCCGGCCGGCGGGCTAGCGCGGGGCCAAGAACCGCGTCGGCTCTTAGGACTTCCGAGACGCTGTCAGGGTCGCAGTCCAGGTCGAAGGTCCGCCGGATCCGCTTTACGGCCGCCGTGAGGTCACCCACGTCATCGAGGACGAAACTGGCCCGCAACCAACGATCTTCGGGGCCAGGGCAGTGCACGGTGACGACGCCATGGCCACGGGGGAGGGAAAGGGCCCGGCGGTAGAACGATGGGCTTGCCTCTTCTACGCCGGGCACAGCTCGGGCGGCCAGGAAGCCGAAGAGCGCGGGTGCGTCCAAGGGTGGCCGGAAGGCGAGGCGCACGGTCACGGCGGTACCGGCACCGAGAAGCTGAGGCGGAAAGCTCGCCGGCTCGCTTTCAACGCCCGGGCGGACGGCCCGGGCCCGTAGCGCCGTGGGCGTCTCCGCGAAGACATCCTTCAAGGTGCTATTGAACTGCCGGACGCTGCCGAAGCCGGCTGCGAAGGCTACGTCGGCGGCCGGCATGTCGGTCGTTTCCATCAGCACTCGAGCGGTCTGTGCCCTTTGCGCCCGGGCGAGCTGCACCGGCCCGGCTCCCACCTCAGCCACCAGCAGGCGGCCGAGTTGACGGATCGAATACCCAAGGCGGGCTGCCAAACCGCTGACGCCCTCGCGGTCCACCACGCCGTCAGCTATGGCCCGCATGGCGCGCGCGACCACGTCGTCGCGCCTGTCCCACTCGGGCGAGCCGGGAGACGCGTCGGGCCGGCAACGTTTGCAAGCTCTGAAGCCCGCCCTCTGGGCGGCCGCCGCCGTCGGGAAGAAGCGTACCCGGTCCCGCCTGGGCAGCACCGACGGGCAGCTCGGACGGCAGTATATCCCGGTCGTGGTCACGGCCACGAAGAACCACCCGTCAAAACGGCCGTCTCGCGCCTGTACGGCCCGGTAGAGGACGTCGTCTTCTGCCATTGCCCCCACTATGGCAGGGTCAGGCCGTCCCGGCTGGCGCTTTTCGGACATGTACCTGCGGCCACGGAGCGGCGGAAAATTCTCAGGTAGTTAGCTTAGCTAACTGATACCATGGCAGAGTGGACGCTGCGGTCGACGGCCTAGAGGCTCGCCTGGGCATGGCTGTGATGCGCTTGGCCCGGCGACTACGCCAACAATCCG
The DNA here is from genome assembly GCA_021827285.1 of Actinomycetes bacterium. Taxonomy (GTDB): domain Bacteria; phylum Actinomycetota; class Acidimicrobiia; order Acidimicrobiales; family Palsa-688; genus JAKAWM01. The sequence continues at coordinate 12,959 of JAKAWM010000005.1, forward strand.
CTGGGATGCTGAGCGCCTCACAGTACGCTGCGTTGGTCACCCTTTCTGCCAAGGGAGAGATGACTCTCGGCGAGCTTGCCAGCGCCGAGGGCGTGGCTCCCCCGACGATGACCCGCACGGCTGGCCACCTCGAAGAGGCGGGGCTGGTCGAGCGGGTGGCAGACCCCCTTGACCGCCGCATTGCCCGCGTTCGGGTCTCTACAGCGGGCGCCCGCCTGCTCCATGAGGTTCGCAGCAAGCGCAACCAGTACCTGGCCGATCTCATCGCGGGGCTGGCACCTAAACAAAGAGCGGCGCTATCTGATGCAACCGAGCTGATCCTACGTTTCGCGGGGGAAAGGGCGTGAGCACCGGGAGGGTGCTTGTCTCTCTGCGCCGGCGGAATTTCCGGCTGTTCCTGGCCGGCCAGCTCGTCTCCAATTCGGGTACCTGGATGCAGAACGTGGCGTTGGCCTGGTTGGTCCTGCAAGTTTCTCATAGTCCCCTGGACGTGGGGTTGGTGAGCGCGCTCCAGTTCTTACCATCACTCGTGTTCGGTGTGTACGGCGGGCTCGTGGGTGACCGGTTCCAAAAACGCAAGGTCCTGGTCATCACTCAGGGTGGCATGGCATTCGCCGCCGCCCTGCTGGCGACCCTTGACTTTGTCAACCTGACGCCTCTGTGGGTGCTGTACCTGGTGACATTTGTGTCGGGGACGTTCCAGGCAATTGACACGCCCGTCCGCCAAGCATTTTTGTCCGAAATGGTGGGACCGGACGATCTCCCGAACGCGGTAGGGCTCAATAGCGCGGCCTTTAACACAACAAGGATCGCAGGCCCGGCGCTGGGTGCGATTGCCATCCGGGTGGCCGGCGTGGGTGCCTGTTTCGGGCTCAACGCTTTCTCCTATCTGGCGGTAATAACGGCCCTTCTGGCCATGAAGACGAGCGAGCTGTACCCCTCCCAGCCCATACGCAAAGGGCGTGGGCAGATCCGCGAGGGGCTCCGGTATGTCTGGCGTACACCTCGGCTGCGCCAGACCCTTGGGCTTCTGGCAGTGGTTGGCACACTGGCCTTCAATTTCAATACAGTCTTCCCGGTACTGGCCAAATCTGGTTTCCACGGGAACGCCGGTACTTATGCGACGATGTTGGTGGCTTTGGGCGCGGGCAGCGTCGTCGGCGCCCTGGTCGCCGCATCCCGGCGCAGGCCGCGTCAAGGCGTTGTCGTGCTGGCCGCTTTGGCCATGGGTGTCCTTGAGCTCCTAGCTGCAGCTGAGCACAACCTCGATCTGGAGATCGGCCTGCTTGGGCTGGTCGGCGTGGCGTCTATGCTTTACCTGTCCACGAGCAATTCGACCTGCCAGCTGGCCAGCGCCCCGGAGATGAGAGGGCGCGTTATGGCCGTCTACTCGGTGGTGTTTTTGGGCTCGACGCCCATTGGGTCGAGCCTGATCGGTCTGCTCGACCAGGAGTTCAGCGCCCGCTGGGGCCTGGTGGGCGGCGGGTTGCCCACAGTTGTGGCGGCGCTGGTGCTGGGAGCTCTGCTGTTCCGCCGGCTAAGGCCCAGCCGGCGAGGGCAGGCTGTTGCGGTCCGGATGAGGGGCCCGGCGACGGTGGTACTGGCAGGCGGAGCTGACGGTCATGGCGCAGTAGAGACTGGCCACCAGGGGGAGCGCCAGGCCGCTCGCCGCTGAGGCACGGTAGTAGCAAGCCGTTGGCGCATAGCTCGTCGCCATGGCTGCCCAGGTAGCCAGACCGGCCATAACCATGAGCCGCCGCCTGGTGCCCAGGCCGGCCAAAGCCATCAATGGGGGAGCTACGTAGGTCACTCCCATACCTGCCAGCGTCCCGAGTAAAAGGGCCGGGTTGTGCCCGAGTTGCGTGTAGGCATTGCGGGACACCATCTCCCATATGCCCGCCAGGGACGGGTAGCGTCGCAGGCTCTGTACCGCGGGCGCTTGGTCGGGCGGTCGCCCACCTCCCGCCAGCCCGAGCCAGATGTCTGAACCTGCCCCTTTTAGCACCTTGGCCAAAGCGACATCGTCGATTGTGTTACCGGCAATGGCCTCCACCCCGCCTGCGGCTTCCAGCGCCTTTAACCTTACGAGCAGGCAACCGCCCGCTGCGGCTGCCGTCTTACGGGACGGGTCGTTCACCCAGGAGCGAGGGTACAGCTGGGAGAAGAAGTAGACGAAGGCCGGCAGCAGGAGGCGCTCCCAACGGGTTGGCTCGTTGTTGTCCGGGCCGATGAGCCGGGCCATCAGCGAAACGGCCTCTCGGCCACCACCGATCGCCGAAGTCACCAGCCGGCGCAGGGACCCCGGCGGGTGGGTTATGTCGGCGTCGGTGAACAGCAGCCATTCGGGTCTGGGACGGCTCCGCCGAGCGAGGTCGGCTCCTCGGGCCATGGCCCAGGGTTTGCCCGCCCACCCGTCGGGGGGCGCAGGTACTTCGAGCACAGTAAGGGAAAGGGGGGTCGGGCCAGCTGCACGAGCGAGCTGACGGGCAACGTCTCCCGTGCGGTCTGTGCTGCCTCCATCGACCAGGATCACTTGCGCTGTTCCCGGGTAGTCCTGCCACAACAGATGGGGCAGGGTGGAGGGGAGGAGCTCACTCTCGTTGCGGGCGGGGACGATTACCGCTAGTGGTGGCCAGGTTGGGCACGGTCTGGTGGTGGTCTCGGCCTCGGCTTGCGTCCCGGTCCGGGGCGGGTAGGCGGCAACCGGCTCGGCCGGGCGCTCAGGCGGCAACCCCGCACCGGTTGACCAGAACCGGCCCCGGCCGGCCAGGAGGACCGCCCAGATAGCGGCTGGGACCAGGGAGGACAAGGTAAGGGTATCGAGATGTTGGTTGTTCCCATGCGGGCCTCGAGATATGGCCGGAGCCTACTCGGGCGGTACGGGCGAGTATCTGGCCGAGTTGACGTGCGCCTCGTCCCCGCCGGGGTCGCGAACTTGGTCATGGTCGCCGTGCCCAGCCCCCGAGCGGGAGCGGCTACAGGTATGCTGACTGGTTGCCGGGCGACCGGCGCCACGTCGGAGTGGCGGAATAGGTATACGCGCTAGCTTGAGGTGCTAGTGGGCGCAAGCCCGTGGGGGTTCAAGTCCCCCCTCCGACACGGACGAAAGAGCTGGTAGAGGCGGTAGAAGCCAGCAGATCGGGGTTCTCGTCCCCACCCCCCGGTAGTTTTGCGGACACAGATTGGACACGAAGCGTGTCCGGTGGGCACCCCGGACGGTGAGCCGTCGACGGGCCAAGCCCAAACGGCCGGTGTCGACGCGAACGCACCCCAGTTCGGGTGGACGACCATGACAGAGGTGGGTTTCAAGGCTCTGCGAGACTTTGCCGGCCACGCGGTCCCGCTGCCTGACTCCTGGCCAGAGGACTTGAGCCGACCGGTGTTCTTGGTGCCGGAAGACCCCGAGCACTTCGGCTGGAGTGTCCGGTGCGACAAGATCTCGATGAGCTTCGGGTCCGGCCAACGCAGGCTCCCTGAGCTCTCCATCGAGGAGTCGCTGGACGGGCTTGGTTACCCAGCAGTGATCGGGACAAGGCCCTCTGGCACGATGAGCAAGAACCCTCCTCCGCCTCGAGCCCTCCGGCCTGACGGCAGCATTACCCGGTCCTCCGTATCGTGTACCCCGACGGCGCTCTGCAAATCGACTGCTTCCGCGTCACCCGCGAGAGACTCATCCAGATCGGCTACTCGCTGAAGCCGTTTGACCTCGCCCCTCATTGGCTGTGATCCGAGGCTGTGCCCGGTCGGTTCGAGTTCACAGACGCCAGCTGCCGGTCTTACATGAAGTCCACACCACGCGAGACGTGATCCTCCACATGATCGAAGAGACAGCGCGCCACGCAGGGCACCTCGACCTCGCACGAGAGCTGATCGACGGGAGCACGGGCCTGGGGCCACGCTGACCGACATGGATGCACCGAAGCGGAGCGCGACCTCGGGCCCAGGCGTTGAGGTAAGTCGTTAGGCCCCCCTGTGCCAGCGGAGGGTAGTGGCCACCATCGCGCCAGATCGCCCCGTTTAGGGGGTACGCAGAAACGCCAGTAGCCACACGGTAATTCGCGCCAGTACGACGGCGATGCGCTCTGGGAATGTGGGCACGGCCGACGACAGAACGTTCGCTGTGCTGGGCCCAGGCCAGTTCGCGGGGTCGGGCGCAGACGGCGCAACCCGGCGGTGGCCTCGGCCCTGGCTTCCCAGGCCGTCGCAGCCACCGCCGTATGCTGGTGGCATGAGTGCACTTGGTGACGACAACCTACGTGAGCTGGTCGTTGCCGGCGACGGGAGCATCCCGGCCGACCAACTGCGCAAGCTCGGGTTGCTGCCCGGCGCTCACTTGCGGGTAGTCGAGGCGCTCTTGGTGCCCAGTGGCGGGCGCCTGGCGGGCTCGCTCCCAGAGTTCGCCGACTTGGCCTGGGAGGATTTTGAGCGTGGCAGCGAGCTTGCCCGCCGGGACGCCGAAACCTCGTGCGGGTAGTCGCAGACTCCCACGCTATTGTCTGGTACGTCCAAGGCTCCAAGCGGCTCTCGGGGCGCGCCAACGAGGTACTGGCGGAGGCGGAAGCCGCGAGGTCGTTGGTGGTGTCGGTGGCCACGCTTATCGACCTGTGGTACGTGAGCCAGACGACCCAGTCGGTCACGGCCGAGCAGCTCGGGGCGCTGCGCGAGCGTCTTGGCTCGTCGGAGGCCGTTGTCCTTGAGCCGGTGACTGCCACCATCGCGGACGCCACGACCACCATCCCCAGGGCCAGTGTCCCCGACCCCTGGGACCGGTTGATCATGGCGACCGCGATTGCCCTTCAGGCCCCTTTGGTGACCAGGGACTCCGCAATCCGGGCTTCGGGGTTGGTGGAGAGCATCTGGTGAGCAGCGCTACCTGGCCGCCCCGGCAATGAAGGCGGCCACCACGTAGGTGGCGTGGCGATCGAGCGACACCCGGGCGCGGTCATAGCGCATGGTGGTCCTCGGGTCGGCGTGAGAGGCGGCCTCCCGTACGTCTCGGAGAGGTACGCTGGCGTCTAGGGCAGCAGTGATGAAGGCATGCCTCAAGGTGTGCGGGCCGACCGGCTTGGTAATGTCGGCGCGACGGCTGACCCGGTGGACGATGCGTGCCGCCCCGTGGCGGTCGAGGCGCTTCCCGTCGGGGCCGAGGAACAGCGGTCCGTCGCTCCTCTCGCCGATGGCCCGGGCGGTGCGCGGTGCCAGCGGGACGGTCACGACCTTGCCCCCTTTCCGCAAGATCGTCAGGGTCCGATGACCGCGCTCCAGTCCGAGCGCCTCGATGTTGGCCCCGGTGGCTTCGGAGACCCTGAGCCCGTTCAGGGCGAGCAAGGAAATGAGGGCGTGCTCGGGTGCGGGGCCAAGCCCGGCCGCCACCGACGAAACGGGCCGAGCCCCGATAACCACGGGCCAGTTGCTCGCCGCGATGGTCGCCGACACCGACAGCCAGGCGGCCCGGGCCCTCGCCGCCCTGGGAGTCAGTGCTGAAGCTGTCAGCGCCGCACTCGCGCAGGTCCCCGTGGCTGGCACGACCGACGAGATCCCGCCCGCGCAAGGCATGGCCGTCACCATCGGCGGGACCACGGCGCTCATCAGCGACCCAGACGTCGTTGCCACCCTTCAACGACTGAGCGCCGACCAGCTCCGGGAGCTCATCCGGAAAGCCATCGGACCTGAAAACCCCGGCCAAGCCGCTGGGTGACCTTGCCAGTGGCTAGTGCTCTGACCGCAAAGGTTTGCGCGCCAAACGTGTGTTCGACACGAGGTGTAATTACACTCTTGGTACTTGTACAGCTACGGAGGGCAACCGAAAGAGCCCGAAGG
>JAKAWM010000275.1 GCA_021827285.1 Actinomycetes bacterium
GTTTTGGGGGGAGGGCTTCTCGGCCGACGTAGCCCTGTACGAGCACTACGCCCGGGCGGCCTTGGCCTCGCCCCTGCTTCATTCGCTGCCCAAGGAGTACCCGATCGCGTCTTTGGCGTTGTTCGTAGCGCCACTGATGTTACCTCTGTCCTACGCACTGGTTTTCGGTTTGCTGACGGCGGCCGGCACCGTTGCCCTGATCCTGTCCAGTGGCGGCCTCAGCCAGCACCCCGGTTGGGGTAGACGGACGGCCACATATATGGTCGTTGGGGCTGTAGCGGTGGTGTTTGTCCGGTACGACATCTTTCCTGTCTTGTCTTGCTTTTTGGCAGTTGATGGCGCCCGTCGGCGTAAATGGGGCCGGGCGTGGGCTTGGGCGGTAGGGGGAGGCCTGTTGAAGCTGTTCCCCTTCCTCCTACTTCCAGGCTTCCTGCTCGTGGAAAGACGCCAGACGGGCAGGTGGCCCCCCCGCAGGGTGGCAGGCGCATGTGTGGCGCTGGCCGCTGTCGTCACAGTTCAACTCGCCACAGCAGCTAGCACCGTGCTGTCGCCCATCAGCTACCAGTGGCACCGAGGCTTTGAGCTGTCTAGCCTGCCGGGCAGCCTGACGTTCCTTGTGGATCCGTTAGGCGTCCACTGGGTCGCGGGTTTCGGGACCATAGAGGTGACGGGCGCCGGCCACGCGGTTATCGGGGTCTCGGTCGCCCTGGTCGCGGTCGTTTGCCTATCAGCCTTGTGGGTGCTGACGAGCAAAGGGCGCCTCTCGGTGGAGGCCGTGAGCCTGGCGGTGCTGTCCATGGCCGTGCTTGGCGACAAAGCCTTCGCCCCTCAGTACCTTCTGTGGTTGATCCCCTTCTGGGCCTACTGGCCGCTCCGCCGGGGGTGGCTGGCGGTCGCAGCCCTGACGACCCTCGTCTACCCGCTGCTGTACGAGGAAGCCCACGCCTGGGGCCCGAGCTTTTATCTGCCCACGGTCGGGGCCGCTGTCCGCAACGCAGTGCTGCTAGCGGCAACGGTTGGCTGGTTGCGTGAACAGCTAAGGGCGAGCCGCAGCGCGGTGCTGGAGCCCTGTGCGCCCGGGGTCAACGAGCCCGTTTTTGCACCCGACGGGCGAGTGCCCATTCTGGCTGGTTAGGCGACGCCATGGGGGCCACCGCGGTTGCCGTCGGTAGACGTACTGAGGAGGCGATTGGTCAGGGTTTCCAAGTGGTACCTGGCGAACACGGGACGCGCCTGGTCTGGAGGGCCTCGCTTGCGCTGCTCGGCTTTCAGCTTGCAGGGATGCTGGCTTTCAGTACGGTCCAGTACCAGCGGTTCAACCTGACCACGGACTTCGCCGCCTACTCGCAGGCTTGGGCTGCTATCGCCCATGGGCACCTGAACCCGTACAGCTCTGTCTTTGGGCTGCCCTTCTGGCGCAACGACCTGGAGCTTCTCACGTGGCCCCTCGCGCTTGTCTACTGGGTCTATCCGCACGGAGTGACCCTCCTGTGGTTGCAGGACTTGGCGGTGGTCGGAGGAGAGTGGGTCGTTCTTGCTTGGGCGCGGGAGTTGCTGACCAAGCCGGCACCCAACCGCCGTGCCAGCGGCCCGTGGTTGCTGGCCATGGTTGCTTGCCTCGTGGTCTTGACGCCTTGGAGCTGGTTCACGATCGGGTTTGATTTCCACTGGGAGGCTTTCGCCACACTGTTTGCGTTGCTCGCCGGCCGTGCCCTGTGGGCGCACCGCTACCGTTGGTTGCCACTTTGGGCCGCGTTGACGGTGCTCTCCTGCGCCGCCCCCGGCTCGTTGTACTTGGTCGGGCTGGGCATGGCCGCGCTCTTGACGAGACACTCACGCCGGCCGGCGCTCGCCGTCGTGGTGATGGGCGGCTCGTGGCTCTTGCTGGCTTCTGCCATAGGTGCCATGCGCTTCGGGGGCCTCTCACTCAACGCGATGTACGGGTACTTGTCACCCCATGCAGGAAGCGGCCTGGGCGGTGATCTTGAGGGGCTTGCGCGCGCTCCAGTGCGGGCGCTTGATATGGCCGTCTCTCACGCAGGTTACCTCGCAGGATATGTGGCCTCTGCAGGTGTAATCGGGCTGCGGTCGCTCTGGGGGCTACTGCCAGCCGTGTTCATCTTGTTGCCCAGCGCACTAAATGCCAACCCTAACTTCATCCACTCCGCCGCCGCCTTCCAGAGCTGGGCAGCCGTCCTCTTCCTCGTCGTCGGCGGGGCGTTCGTTCTCCAGCGCTTTGTGGTCGGGTCCAGTGCTAATGGCAAGGTCGTTGGCTTCCTCGGGTGTTGTTCGCTTGCCTCCGCGCTGCTGGTGACGGCTAGTTTTGCGGATGACATTCCTGCCTACATCGAACGTGTTAGCGCGGGCGCGGCGGCCCGCTTGGCGGCCGTTGAGCGATCCGTTCCGGCGGGAGCTCAAGTCATTGTTTCGCAGGGCGTGATCGGGCGATTCGGGCCGAACCGAGCGGCGTACCCGTATTGGGCGGAAGGTGCTCCAGAGCGTTATCCCGTTACCAGGTCGCACCGACCGGTCGTTTTCGTGCTCGCACCGGTGCAAGGGACGGCCGAGGGCTACCCCGCCGAAACTAGGCGAGCTATCGATTATGTGCGGGGCACCTTGCATGCCAGGTCGTTCGTGCAGGGAGACGGCATATGGGCATTCGTGTGGCTGGCGCCCAGAAGCGTTGCCTCGGTGGTACTGCCATGACAATGAGTACTTTTGCTGTCCAGGCGCCGGAAGCTCGGGGTGTCTCTGTTGGGATCTGCCTCCTGTCGATCGTGGTGCCTACCCGCAACGAAGCCAGCAACGTGAGACCTCTGATAGAGCGTCTCACCGCGGCGCTGGCTCACTTGGAAGGGGAATGGGAGGTTATATTCGTGGACGACTCCGACGACACGACACCAGAAGTCGTAGCCGCGGTTGCTGGGAAAAGGGAGGCCGCCATCACCCTCTGGCACCGCCCTCTCGGGAGGCGAGATGGAGGGCTCGGGGGCGCGGTCCGGGATGGCTTCGCCCTGGCCCGAGGAGACGTCATTGTCGTGATGGACGGGGATCTTCAGCACCCACCGGAAGTGCTTCCTGCATTGGTGGCCCCAGCAGTGGCGGGCCGAGCAGATCTCGTAGCGGGTAGCCGGTACGGGGGCTCTGGAGGTGCGGGCGGCCTAAGTGGGCCTTGGAGAAGGGTAATCTCCCGAAGCGCCAAGTGGCTCGCCCACCGAACCGTCGTGCGCAGCCGC
>JAKAWM010000006.1 GCA_021827285.1 Actinomycetes bacterium
GAACGGCTCCACAGTTCCCTCGGGTACGCATCACCCCAGGAGTTCGAGGAGTCCTGGGACAACCAAGAAGCAGCATAAAACGGTGTCCGGTTAAGCGGGGGAAGCCCACCTATGAGCACGCTCCGCTACCTTTCAGCGAGGCACCTCGCCTACTGGCTGGCCGCCGCGTCGCTTTGGGCCGGCTTCGCGCTCGTTGCGCCGGGGTGCGCTCCTCTCGACAACGCCGCGCCGCGCTGTGGCGACTCGCAGCGCCTCGGCCTGGTCGCGCAGTCGGTACCAACGGCTTCGTACGTCCCTTGCGTCGTCTCCCTCCCTGTGGGCTGGAGCTCCCGAGTGGCAGTGGTGAGAAACGGCGAGACGCAGTTTTCACTGCTGTCGGACCGAGCCGAGGGCCACGCCGTCCAGGTCAGGCTCACCCGCTGGTGCAGTGCAAGAAAGGCCGTGCCCGTGGCCGCCCGCGTCCCCGGCGTGCGAAGCTACCTGCACCTTGCTTCCATCGACCCGCGCTATGCGGGGACGGCCTATGACGAGTTCTCGGGTGGATGTGTAACGTACAGTTTCGATTTCGAGCGCGGGCCTCACATAGCCTTGGTGCAGGAATTCCAAGCTGCAGTGAGCCTCGTACCTCGTCACGAGCTTGCGTTGCGGCTCCGCGACCAGCTCGGCCTGGAGCTAGGCCCGTGAAAGCATTCCACAACCCGGCCAATCGGTTGGTGGCTGCTTCGGCGGCCTTGGTCCTTACGGCCTTGGCAGTCCGTCGTGACCGTGTAAGCAGCACCGAGGAGCGGGCCTTCCGGGCCGTAAACAACCTACCTGACGTTATTTTCGGCCCGCTATGGCTGCTGATGCAGTGTGGTAATGCCGGAGCGCCACTGGCTGCGGCGCTGGCCGCCCTGGTCAGGCGAGACCGCCGCCTCGCCGCTCGGCTGTTCGTGGTGGGCACGACCACCTGGGCCCTTTCCAAGGTGGTGAAGCAGCGGGTCCGCCGCCCTCGCCCAGCCGTTCTCCTCGCGGCGACTCGCCGTCGGGGCGCCGAACCCGCCGGGTTGGGCTACCTCTCGGGCCACGCTGGGGTCGTCGTCGCCCTGGGGGCCGCCGCCCTGCCCCGCCTCCAGGCCCGGGGGCGTGCCGGTGTGCTGCTCCTCGCTCCGGTCGTGGGCATCGCCCGGGTCTACGTGGGGGCTCACTTGCCCCTCGACGTCGTCGGCGGCGCCGCGCTCGGGCTTGGCGTCGAAGCAATGGTCAGCATGCTAGACCGGGCGAGGCCAGCTCGACGCCGGCACGCCGCTTGCAACCCGGCTCCACACCGGCTCGCTGACGTGGCGCGACCTTGTTCGGGAGGGCCGGCAGGATTGCCGCGCCTACGCTAGCGGCCAGCAACCGCGCCGGCGCCCCGCTGCCAAGACAGGCTTCGCCCTCGGTACGCCTTCGGGAGCCGCGTCGCCTGAGGTTGCTTGTCACGAAATATTGCGTACCACGCAATCTGTGTCCTAGAATAGACCTACCATGAGAAGGAGGCCGGGAGGCCCAAGCAGGCGCGGCACTGGCACTGGCACTGGCACTGGCGGTGGCGGTGCCTGTGCCTGTGCCGGGTGGCGGGAGCGCAAGAAGCTGGCGACCCGGGAGGCCATCAGCTTCGCCGCCCTCCGCCTGGCCGTGGAGCATGGCCTTGAAAGCGTCAGGGTAAGCGACATTGCTGCTCGAGCCGGCGTCTCCCCCAGGACATATAACAACTACTTTTCCAGCCGAGAAGAGGCGGTCTGCGCCGTTGGCGCCGACCGGGCCTGGCACATGGTGGCCTCGCTGCGGGCACGCCCTTGTGCGGAGCCGCTAGCCGAGGCGCTGAGCCACGCCATGGTAGATGATCACGATGTTGTGGAGCCGGACAAGGCAGTGCTCAGCCTTGTCCTGTTTCACCCAGGCCTCCGGGGCGAGTTCTTCAAGGCCACGTCTGGAGTTCAGCGCGAATTGGCTGAGGTGATCGCCGAGCGCACCGGCCACGACGCCGAGCGGGAGTTGCTGCCGGCCCTCGTCGGGTCGGCCTATCAGGCGGCGTGGCGCGCCTCGGTCATGTACTGGTTGCGGGACGACGAGGGTCGCTCACTCGGGTCGGTCCTGCGCGAAGCCTGCGCCGCCCTAGCCCCCTTGGCCTACGCCCTCGAAGCCCGAGGCAAGAGGAGCCCTGGCACGCAACGGCCGGCACATCAGCCCGAGAAGGCCCAGGCCGAACAGGCTAGACCCGAGAAGGCTAGACCCGAGAAGGCCACACCGGCTCCCACCCGCCAGAGTAGGGCGAGCTCTTTCGCGGGCCCTGCTGGCGGCGGTGTGGGATAGGGCGAGACAACAGAGATAGGACTAGAGGTCCCCGCGGATGCTCATACGTTTGTTGCGTGCCCACCAGCGCCCTTATCGGCGCTGGGTTGGCGCCCTTGTGGCCCTCCAATTATTGCAGGCACTGGCTACCTTGTACCTGCCGACGCTCAACGCCGACATCATTGATTACGGCGTAGTCAAGGGTGACACCGGCTACATATTCTCACGCGGTGGGTTGATGCTGGCCATCACCATTGCTCAGGCGGCCTGCTCTATAACCGCGGTCTATTTTGGGGCACTGACTGCCACTGCCCTCGGCCGGGACCTGCGCGCCGCCATTTTTCACCGCGTACAGGACTTCTCGGCGCGCGAAGTGGCCCACTTCGGTACCCCTTCTCTCATAACTCGCACCACCAACGATGTCCAGCAGGTGCAGCTCCTCGCCCTGATGAGCTTCACGCTCATGATCTCAGCGCCCATCATGGGCGTCGGCAGCATCCTCATGGCTCTCAACCAGGATGTTGCTCTTTCCTCACTGCTATTGGTCATCGTGCCGGTGCTCGGCGGGGCCATCGCGCTCATTGTGTCTCGGATGAGGCCGCTGTTCCGCCTCATGCAGCGCCGCATTGACCGGATCAACCAGGTGTTGCGCGAGCAGATCGCCGGCGTCAGGGTTATCCGTGCCTTCGTACGCGACGAGTGGGAACGTGAACGCTTTTCCGATGCCAACACGGCACTTTTCACAGTTGCACTCGGGACCGGACGCTTGATGGCCTTCATGTTCCCTTCAGTTATGGTGATTATCAACCTGGCCAGCATCGCGACCCTGTGGTTCGGCGGCCACTTGGTGGGCGACGGGGGTATGCAGGTGGGCGCCCTGACGGCCTTCCTCAGCTACTTGGTTCAGGTGCTCATGGCCGTCATGATGGCCACCTTCATGTTCATCATGGTCCCGCGGGCAGAAGCGTCCGCCGAGCGCATCGACGAGGTTCTCCAAACCGAGCCTTCCGTGGTCACACCGCTAGAGCCTGTGGCACCCCCACGAGGCGAGGCACAAGGCCGGCTCGAACTGCGCGGAGTCGAGTACCGTTACCATGGGGCGCAGGAGCCTGTGCTGCGCGGCGTCAACTTGGTTGCCAACCCGGGCGAGGTTACGGCGATCATCGGGAGCACCGGGAGTGGTAAGACCACGCTGCTCAACCTCGTGCCCCGCCTCTTCGACGTCACGGCAGGCGCCGTGCTCATAAGTGGTGTGGACGTGCGGGACATGAGCCCCGAGGTTTTATCGGGCGAGGTCGGGATCGTGCCCCAGAGGCCGTACCTATTCTCAGGGACGGTGGCTTCGAACCTTCGCTACGGTCGGGAAGAAGCCACCGACGAAGATCTGTGGGCGGCCCTCGCCACGGCCCAAGCCCGCGATTTCGTCGAGAAGATGGAGGGCCAGTTGGATGCCCACATCGCCCAGGGCGGCACCAATGTGTCGGGTGGTCAGCGCCAACGACTGGCTATCGCCCGGGCCCTTGTTCATCGGCCCGCGATTTACCTTTTCGATGACTCGTTCTCTGCCCTTGACTACAGTACCGACGCCGCATTACGAGCAGCACTGGCTCGGGACACGGCCGGCGCCACGGTCGTGATCGTGGCTCAACGCGTGAGCACGATCCGCCACGCCGACCGGATCGTCGTCCTCGATCGGGGGGAGGTCGTCGGGACAGGTACCCATGAGGAGCTTATGGCGTCCAACGGTACTTATCGCGAGATCGTGCTCTCGCAACTCACTGAAGAGGAGGCGGCGTGACTCCTTCCGAGGCCGGAGGTGGCAACCCGGGGTTAGGCGGGCAAGCGGAGAAGGGCGGCATATCAGGCAAAGTCAATGCGGTGGCCAGCAACGGTCAGGTTTCGCTCGGGGAGCGGGCGACACCTCCCCGGCTCGCCCCGGTCCGCGGTTTTGGGCCGGCGCGAATGATGGGTGGCCCGGTAGACAAGTCTCTCGACTTCTGGCCTTCCGCCCGGCGCCTTCTCCTGGAACTGGTCCCGGAACGAATGTTGGCGAGTGCCGCCTTGCTTCTAGGTGTTCTCAGTGTAGGCCTTTCCGTCCTCGGCCCGAGACTGTTAGGCGACGCGACCAACTTGATATTTGGCGGGTACATAAGCAAGCGGATCCCAGCTCACATGACCAAAGCCCAGATCGTGGCCCAAGTGCGCCACCAAGGGCACGGCACGCTGGCCGACATGCTGAAGGCCATGCACCTCGTCCCCGGCCAGGGCATCGACTTCGACCACGTCGGACGCCTGCTCCTCTTGGTGTTGGTGATCTACTTAGCCTCTTCGGTCTCGTCGCTTTTCCAGGGCCGGCTCACTGCCGTCGTCGTGCAGCGTTCGGTCTTCGGGCTGCGTGGCCAGGTCCAGGCCAAGCTTTCTCGCTTGCCGCTCAGCTACTTCGACGGACAACCCCGGGGTGAGATCCTGAGCCGGGTCACCAACGACATCGACAACATCGCCCAGTCGCTCCAGCAGACACTGAGCCAAGTCCTGAGCTCGTTGCTGACGATCGTCGGTGTCATGACGATGATGGTCCTCATATCGCCTCTGCTGGCGGTGATCGCGCTTGTCACTGTGCCCTTGTCGGTCGTGGTGGCCACCCAGATCGGCAAGCGATCGCAGCCAAACTTCGTCAAGCAGTGGGCTACCACGGGCGAGCTCAACGGGCACATCGAAGAGATGTACACGGGGCATGCACTTGTAAAAGTGTTCGGCCGGCGCCAGCAGGCGGAGCGCGTCTTTGCTGATCACAACCAGTCACTGTTCAACTCGAGCTTCAAGGCCCAGTTCATCTCGGGCATCATCCAGCCGGCCATGGGCTTTCTCGGCAACCTCAACTACGTGCTGGTGGCGGTAGTGGGCGGCCTTTTGGTGGCCAACGGTCAACTCTCGCTGGGTGCCGTCCAAGCCTTCATCCAGTACTCCAGGCAGTTCACCCAGCCCATAAGCCAGGTGGCGAGCATGGCCAACCTGTTGCAATCTGGCGTTGCTTCGGCCGAGCGCGTTTTCGCGCTCCTCGACGCCGTGGAACAAAGTGCCGACCCTCTCCTGCCAGCGACCATCGCGGAGGCGTCCGGGCGGGTGGCCTTCGAGCACGTGTCCTTCCGCTACGCGCCCGACATCCCCCTGATCGAAGACTTGTCACTAGTGGTTTCCCCCGGCGAGACGGTCGCCATCGTAGGTCCCACGGGAGCGGGCAAGACGACCTTGGTCAATTTGCTGATGCGCTTCTATGAGGTCAGTTCGGGGAAAATTACTCTAGATGGAGTGGACATTTCATCCATGCGTCGCGAGGACCTTCGTTCCAAGACTGGCATGGTGCTGCAGGACACTTGGCTCTTCACCGGCACGATCGCCGACAACATCGCGTACGGTTCACCTGGGGCGACCCGTGCGCAGATCGAGATTGCCGCCCAGGCTACTCATGTAGACCACTTCGTGCGGACCCTGCCCGAGGGGTACGAGACCGTGATCGACGAGGAGGGCTCTTCGGTGAGCGCGGGCGAACGGCAGCTCATCACCATTGCTCGCGCCTTCCTGGCCGAACCAGCCATACTGATACTTGACGAGGCCACCAGCTCTGTGGACACCCGAACAGAGTTGCTGATCCAGCGGGCCATGAGTGCCCTGCGAGCCGGCCGGACCAGCTTTGTCATCGCCCATCGCCTTTCCACTATCCGGGACGCCGACCTTATCCTTGTCATGGAGGGCGGGCGGATCGTCGAACGGGGCACCCACGCCCAACTGCTCCAGGCAGGCGGCCCGTACGCCCATCTGTACGCCGACCAGTTCAGCCAGGCCGTTGCCGACGTGGGGTAGAAAGGGCCGCCCCCTCACGTCCCGAGGCTCCAAGCCAGCCGCTGTGCGCTATGCGCGTCGGTGCCGCTGACGCAGTTGGTGCTCTCGGGTTGAAGGTACAGGTTGGAGCGCTGGCGGGGACGTGTCCTAAACCGGGCTGCTCGGCGAACTGGCATCGGTGCTCACGGCCAGCGTCGGGCTGGGCTCCTCGTCTTTCTCCGGGGTTGGTGGCCCAGCCAACTCCTCTTCGGGGGGAGCAGCCCGGAAGAACCCATAGAACGTTGCGGCATTGGTGAACTGCAAGACCGCGGCGACCTCGAAGGGTATCGCGAGGCTTACTTCTTGCATCAGGTAGCCGGTCAGCATCGGGCTGACGGCGGTCGCCAGTTGGCTGGGCAAGTTGGAAAGGGCGGCCACCGAGGCACGCTCGGAAGGATCCGCCAGGGCAAGCACATAAGATTGCCGGAGCGGCAGACCCACCCGCTGGACCATCATCCTCACGAGGTAAACGGCTCCGGCTACCCAGAAGTTCGGCGCCAGGGCCATGGGCACCAGTAACAGAGCCTGCGCAGTACGTACCGCGCTGACCGTGCGGACTAGCCCCCACCGCTGGGCCAGGCCCGCGGCTGAAAGAGCTGACACCATGGTCGCCAGGTTGATCACAGTAAAGAGGACACCAATGCGCTCAGGGCTGGCAGCAAAGCGCCGGAAGAACCAGTAGGTCACAAACGGGCCGAACAGGCCGACGGCCAGGCCGTTAGTCGTGTTGGTCACCCACAGGCGATAGAGGAGCCAACGTGACTTCTGGGGGAGGCGGGTACGCAGAGACTTGCGTGCCGGTTCGCGCCAGGCGCGCCGTGACGCTTTGGGTTCCTCCAAGCCCAGGGCCAGCAAGCCAGCCAAGAGCGAGGCTCCGGCAACGGCCAAAAAGGCCGGCCTGTAGGCGTTTGTTGCGGCCATGGCGTGCAAATGGGCGGTCGGTGCCAGTAGGGCCAAGAGCCCGCCGATAGCGGCACCGGCAGAGCTCCCAAAAGACAGCCGTCCAAAGGCCGAATTGCGGTAGCGAGCTGGGGTGTCGTCGGTCACGAAGGCCTGTTCGGCCGGCTGGTAGGGACCAACCGTCCCTGCCCCCGCTCCCGCCCCTCGGCCGAAGCTACCGAGCGCCCCCAAGGCGAACAACGCTGGTGGGGAGCCGGTGAAAGCAAATCCTGCCCCAGCGGCGGCGGTGAGCATGGGCACCACCACCAGGAACACCCTCCTGCCTACCTGGTCCGAAGTCAACCCTATGAGGGCGGACGTCATGGCGGATGCCAGCGCCACGATCATCACGTATGTGGCCAGTGCCAGGGGCCCGAAGCCTTCGAGGGCCAGGTAAATGGGGGCGACGACGCCGGCCAACGCTCGACCGGTGCTCATGGTGGCGCGCGCGACGAAGATGAGCTCGAAGTTCCGTGTCACCCATGCCGGGCGTACTGCCCACCGGTGCCCGCCCGGCGCCTTTGTCCCCATTGCGGACAACGCTACCGGTCCGTCCCGCGGGCCCCGGGCCCTCAGCTCACGGCGCTCCGAGGCAGCCGTGAGTGGGGGTCACGGCCACCAGCGCGGGGGCATCGGGAAGGGGAGGTAGGCCGAGCACCGCAGGGTTAACGGCGTTGGCCATCGCCACCTGACCCGCCGCGTCTGGGTGCAGGTGGTCGCCCGAGTCGTAGGGCGGGAACATGACCCACGGTTCGCACGCGCCGTTGTACACATCGGCTACCACAGGGGCCAGGTCGATCACGCCCTGGAAGGCCTTCGAGGTGAGGATCCAGCGGTCTACCCGCTCTAGTTCTTCCTGCTTGAGGGCGCTCCAGGGCCAGTGGCCCGCGCTTCGGGGCAGCAAGGTGACACCGACGACGCGCACTCCCGCTCGCCGCGCTTGTGCAATGAGCTGGCGGTAGCCGGCGATGAGCTGGCTGGCCGTGGCGCCGAACCACAGGTCGTTGGTCCCGAGGAACACGACTACCTCGGATACCCCGGCCTGGTCCAAGGCGTCGGGTGCGAGCCTCGACAGGCCCGATGGCCCGCCGCCGGTCGTTGAGTCCGTGGGGACATAGGAAGTCAAGGCATTGGCGGTGATGCCTTCATTGACGACGGCTCTCTGCTCGGCTGGCGGCAATTTGTCCACTCGGCCTTGAAGCACCCGTACCCAGTTGGTCGTGGTGTTGTACCCATCGGTGATCGAGTCGCCGAGCACCACGATGCTCCCAGGCCCAGAGCGCAGTACGTCCAGCGCGTCCACCCAGCGGGGCCATTGGCTGGCCACCGTGAGCCCTTGGCCGTCCGGAGAGGCTGTCAGGTTGCCCCCCCCGTTGGGAGTGAAGTACGAGACGGGCGCCGTCCCGCTACAGCAGGGGTGAACAGATACGAGATCAGTGCCGTTTTCCCACAGGCTGACCGCCAGGGTCTGGCCCGCGCTGACCTTGAGGGCAACCGGGTCGCTGTAGGCATACTGCCCAGCCGGGACGGTTACCCCGAGATGTCCCCCGAAGCTGAGCGGCCGCAGTGTGCCCGCCATCACGGCGGCCCCACCCAGGCTGTCGCCTACCGTCGCGGCCCCGACCACGAGGGGCCGGTCGCCGAAGGCGTTGGATATCCGTACCCGGACGGCCTCTCCGCCCACGCCAGGGGTCACCAGTTCCCTGACCGTCGCATCGGAGGCGACGCCGTAGCCCCACGCCATGGCCGAACCCCAAGCCACTTGCCAGGCAGGTTTGGGGTGCGCCGCCGGTACGGCTCCGGGATGGGGAGAAGCAGTCCCGCTCGTGCGAGGAGCAGCAGTCCCGCTCGTGCGAGGAGCAGCAGTCGCCTCCGTTCGAGGAGCGGCAGTCTTGATGGCACGGGGAGTAGTGGCCAGTGCGGGTGCAACGGGACAAAAAGTGGTGGCCACGAACGCGACCGCCACCACCCAGACAAGCACCAGTCTTCGGGCCCACGGGCCACCATCGCCAGCCGTGAGCACATCGTAGCCGTCGGGCAGGCTGGCCTGCACCGCGGGGCGGGTGCCGTGCCCGACGTGCTCGCTACCGGCCATCCCCGAGATGGCTCAGTCCGCCCAGCCGAAGCTCTTCGTGACGGCCCGCCTCCACAGGGCGTGCTCTCTTTCCCGCTCTTCGGCGCTCATAGTTGGTTGCCACTGGCGATCGGCCCGCCAATTGGCGCGCAAGTCATCCAGGCCGGGCCAGTAGCCCACGGCGAGCCCGGCCGCGTAGGCAGCGCCGAGGGCGGTCGTCTCCGTCACTGCGGAGCGGACCACCGGGGTGCCCAAGAAATCGGCTTGCAATTGCATCAGGAGCTCGTTTGCCACCATCCCGCCGTCCACCTTTAGCGGGCCAAGTGGTCGTCCGGTATCGGCCAGCATGGCGTCCACCACGTCCCTGGTTTGCCAAGCGGTGGCTTCGAGCGCCGCCCGGGCAATGTGGCCGGCCTGGGCAAAGCGGGTGAGGCCACATATCACACCTCGGGCGTCGCTGCGCCAGTAGGGAGCAAAAAGCCCTGAGAAAGCAGGGATAAAATAGACACCCCCGTTGTCCTCGACGCTCCCGGCCAAGAGCTCCACCTCGCTCGAAGAGCTGATGATCTTCAAGTTGTCCCGCAACCATTGCACCAAAGAGCCTGTCACCGCGACGGAACCCTCCAGCATGTACACGGCCGGTTCGTCGCCGATCTTGTAAGCGGGCCCGGTTATGAGGCCGGCCCGGGACGGCACGGGTGACCCACCGGTGTTCAACAAGAGGAAGTTCCCAGTGCCGTAGGTGCACTTCGCCTCACCCGGGGCAAAGCAGGCCTGGCCGAACAAGGCCGCTTGCTGGTCGCCCAGGCAGCCCGCCACCGGGGCCCCGGCCAAGAGGCCCTCTCCCTCCGCGTAGGCACGGCTGGAAGCCACGATCTCGGGCAGGACCGACCGGGGGATGCCTAAGAGCGCGAGGATTTCATCGTCCCAGTTGAGGGTGTTCAGGTCCATCATGAGCGTTCGGCTGGCATTGGTCAGGTCCGTGATGTGCAGCCCACCTTTGGGCCCACCTGTCATGTTCCATATGCACCAGCTGTCGATGGTGCCAAAGAGGAGGTCGCCTGTCTCGGCCCGCTCCCGGGCGGTCGGGACGTGGTCCAAGATCCACTTCAGTTTCGGCCCGGAAAAGTAGGTGGCGATGGGAAGCCCCGTCTTGGCGCGGAAAAACTCTTGACCTATATCGGCCTCCAGCTGCGCGCATATGCCATCTGTACGTGTGTCTTGCCAGACGATGGCATTGTGCAGAGGTTGGCCGCTCTTGCGGTCCCAAGCCACAGTGGTCTCCCTCTGGTTGGCCACCCCGACGGCCGCCAGGTCACGCCCTGTTAGACCGGCGTCGTCCAGTGCCACCTCGATCACTTCTTGGCAACGCGCCCAGATCTCCCGGGCGTCGTGCTCGACCCAACCGGCTCTCGGGAAAACCTGGGCGTGCTCCCTCTGGGCGCTCGCGACCATCGTGGCGTCGTGGGCGAACACCATGAACCGGGTGGAGGTGGTCCCCTGGTCCAGTGCCCCCACGAACTTGCTCATTGGCATCAAGGCAAAGCCAGCAGCGGCGCGACCGCCGTCACTTCAGCGTCGGCGGCCTGGTCGTTGGGGGCGGCTTGTGCTGCCAGTTCGGACCGCACCTGACGATGGTACGCGCCCACCTCCTGAGCCCAGGTCGTACGGTCCCAGCCGAGGAGCGGGGCCATGACGGTGGCCACTTCTGGTGCTGCCCGGAGGCCCTGGTCCCGGGTGCCCAGCGATAGCCGGGTGCGTCGTTGCAGCACATCGTCGAGATGCCGGGCGCCTTCGTGGGTGACGGCGTAGGCGACCTCCGCCCGGAGGTAGCCGGGCCCTCCCGGCAGCGGGCCCAAGGGGTCGGCGACGAGGCTCGAGCCGATCACCTCGGGCACGAGGTCCCCGTAGCGCCGGAGGAGCCTTTCTGCCTGCCCGATTGGAAGGCCGAAACTCCTGGCCAGTCCCTCCCGGTTATCCCACATGGCGCCGAAACCGCTGGCTCCCACGATTTCGGTCCACTGGGTAGTCGATGGCCCTGCCCTTAGCCCCCCCAGCCCGACAGCAGCATCGACGGCGTCGAGGGCCATGACCCGGTAGGTCGTGAACTTTCCTCCCGAGACTACGACCAGGCCCGGCTCCGGGCGGCTGACCGCGTGCTCGCGAGAGAGCTTGGCCGTCTCGCCCGTGGGGCCGGCGATGAGCGGGCGCAATCCGGCGAACACGGCCGTCACGTCCCCCTTCTTTAGCGGCCGGGCCAGCACCTGGTTCAACGTCGAGAGGAGGTAATCGATATCGGCCCCGTTGGCCGCTGGACGGGCAAGGCTGTGCGCCCAGGCCGTATCCGTGGTGCCTACCAACCAGTGCTCACCCCAGGGCAGTACGAGAAGGATGCTTTTCTCCGTCGGCAATATGAGTGCCACCGACGACTCGATGCATCCCCGAGGGACGAGCAGGTGGACACCCTTCGACGGTTGCAGGCGCACGGGCGGAGACGAGCCCGGCTGGCCCCGGCGCCCAGAGAGCTGGCCCCGGCGCCCAGAGAGCTGCCCGAACTGCCCCGACTGCCGGGACAGCTCCTCGAAGCGCTCGGTCCACACGCCGGTAGCCGAGACCACAACCTTGGCCCGAACGTCCAGTTCCTCGCCCGTTTCGGTCAGGACGAGGCGGGCGCCCGCCACGGCCCCCCGGGAGCGGAGCAACCCGGTGACCATGGCCCGGTTGAGGACCGGTACCCCGAAACCAGCCGCCGTACGCACCACGCTCAGGGTGAACCGAGCGTCGTCAACCTGGGCGTCGTAATACCTGATCGCCCCTCTGAACAGCCCGGGCTTCAGGGCCGGGGCAAGAGCCATGAGCTGGCGCCGGGTGAGCTGGCGTTGCCAGGGCCACCCTCCGGCTGAGCGTGAGGAGCGGGCCAGCAGGTCGTAAAGCAGCAACCCGGTGCCCGTGTAAGCCCGTTCCAGGGCGAGCCGCCGTAGCGGGAAGACAAAAGCAATGGGGGAGACCAGGTGGGGGGCCAGGCGGACCAGCCGCCCCCTTTCTTGCAGGGCCTCGTGCACCAGGGCGAACTGGTAGGAGCGCAAGTAGCGCAGCCCGCCGTGGACCAGCTTGGACGACCGGCTGGAACTGCCCGAGGCCCAATCCTGGGCTTCGACCAAGCCGACCCTGAGGCCCCGGGTGGCCGCGTCGAGAGCCGTACCTGCGCCCACGATCCCGCCCCCCACGACCAGCACGTCGAGCTGCGCACTGGCCAGGGCGGCCGCGTCCTTAGCCCAGCGTTCGGGGCAAAGTCGGGCGGTCATGGTACCGAGAGCTCGTGAAACGGGATCCGGCTGAGCTGATGTCACCGCTGGCTCTGGTCAGCTGGAGCTTGAGCAGATGGTGCCCTTGGGCGGCAGCCGGAGGGTCTCCAGGTACTGGTTGGCCCAGTGCTGGACGCAGGTGCTGTAGAGGTACCCGGTATGCCCCGGTCCCCGCCGGGTGAGCAGCCGGGCATCACCGAGCTGTCGGGTCACGGCCTGGGCCCAGGCGTAGGGGGTGGCCGGGTCGCCCGTGCTCCCGATGACCAGGACGGGGGTCTGGCTGGCGTGGGCTGGAGCGGGACCAGCCGTCCCCTGGACCGGCCAGTAGGCACACTCGATGTTGCTCCAGGCCGATAGGGCGCCGAAGTCTGGATATGCCTTTTGCAGCTGGGCAGCCAGGCGCTCGTAGGTGACCACCGTCGTCGGATAAGAACGGTCGGTGCAGTTGATGGCGGCATTGGCGGCCATTGAGTTATCGAAGCTGCCGTTGGCTTGGAGGCCTTCGTAGCCATAGGCGAGGGCGACCAGCAGGCTGCCGTCCCCGGCCAGGCCTTGGGCGATGGCTTGAGCCAGATCTCCCCAGGTCTGGTCCGAATAAAGCGAGCCGAGGACGGCCGTCTCGGCCACTCCTAGGGTGACGCGCTGCTGGCCGCCGAACTGGGGCTGCAGGTTGGCGAAGAGCGGGTGGCCGGCGTTGATGCTGGCCATGAGCCGCCGGTAGGAGCTCTTGGCCCCACCGGGGAGCTCTTGCTTACAGGACTGGTCCGTGGGGCACCAGGCAAAGAAGTCCGCCAAGTCGCTCTGGAAGCCTGCGGCCTGCTGGGCGGCCACAGCGTTGTTGGACAAGGCAGGGTCCACCGCTCCGTCCAGGACCATGGCCCGTACGTTGGAAGGGAACATCTGGTCGTACAGCTCGCCCAGGTACGTCCCGTAGGAAAAGCCGAAGTAGTCGAGCTTGGCCTGGCCCAGTGCCGCTCGGATCCGGTCCATGTCTCGGGCCGTGTCCATCGTGGTCACGTTGTGGAGCAGGGCGCCCGAAGTGCGCGCCGAGCAGGCGTGGTCGAAGGCCTGCGTCGCTCGGACGACGTCACCAATTTCCCCTGTGGTGGTCGGGTCCGGGTCAAGCGCCACCATGGAACGTATGCCCGCCGCGCCCACGCACCTCACCGGGTCGCTCGCCCCGATCCCCCGGGGGTCGAAGCTGACCAGGTTGAACGACGCCTCGAGCGAGGGAGGGAAACTGGCCTGCTCCAGGAACTGGATGCCGGACGCCCCCGGGCCGCCCGGGTTCATCACCAGGTCGCCGATGACGTGCTTGCCGGTTGCGGGCAACTCGACCAGGGCGAGCTCGATGGTGCCTGCGCTGGGATCGGCGTAGTCCAGCGGGACGGGCAGGCGGGCGCAGAGGTAGGTCGAGCCGGGGCTGCAGGCGTGCCAAGAAATAGGGTGGCTGGGGCTGGCTGCCCCGATGCCCGAGGTGCTTGAGGTACCCGACAGGACCACGGCGGCCGCGGCCAGCAACTTGAGACCAACGCCCATTCATGCAAGATACCGTCCGCGGCCCTTGCTACCCCCGCGGCCCAGCGAACCGGCTGGCCGGTATGCTGGCGCCACTATGGCCTCCCACCGCTACGCCCGCCTCTTGGCTGTCGTGGCCGCTGCCACCGCCCTGGCCAGCTATGCGGCCCCGGCTGCGGCCGCCGCCAAGGTCGCGTCCCGCCCGGCCGTGAAGGTCGCTGTCCTCGACTGCGGCCTGGGCAAGGCCCTGGTCCGGCCCAGGGAGCTCACCATCGCCTGCGCGGATGCTAACGCCCTGGGTGTGAACCTGCGCTGGGCCAGCTGGGGCAGCTCCCAAGCCACCGCCTACGGCACCTACACGTGGAACATTTGTGTGCCCTACTGCGCGGCCAGCAAGAAATGGGCCAAGACGCCGGCCACCTTCAGCCTGACCCACCCGGCCCACACCTCCAAGGGGTGGCTGTTCGAGCGCCTCACCGTGCATATCACGGGTAAGGTCCCCGCCCACATGGATAAGGTGCAGACCTACTCGGAGGCCCCGCGGCGCTGAGGTTAGTTGCTGCCTTCGGTGAAGCGGCTGGGCAGGATCAACCCGCCGGCCCAGGTGGACGGCGCGGCTAGCAGCCACGACTCGCATTGAGCAGCCGGGAGGGGGCGGGCCAGGTAGAAACCCTGGGCGGCGTCGCAGCCCAGCTGGGCGAGGCGCTGGAGCGTGGCCCGGTCCTCGACCCCTTCGGCCGTCACCGAACGCCCCAGGTTGCGAGCCAGCTGGATGGTGCTGCGGACGATGGCCTCGTCGCCCAGGTCGTTCACCATCTCTTTTACGAAGGTCTTGTCGATCTTCAGCTCGTCGAAGGGGAGTGCCCTCAGCCGGCTGAGAGAGGAGTAGCCGGTGCCGAAGTCGTCGATGGAAAGGTTGACCCCCAGCTCATTGAGGCTGTTCAGCACCCGTTGCGAGCCCACCGGGTCAGCCATGGTGGACGACTCGGTCAGTTCCAGGGTGAGGACGGTGGGGTCCACGCCCACCCGCTGCAGCAGGCTGTCCAGGCGGGCGGCGATATCCATGCTCAGGAGGCTGCGGGCCGACAGGTTGACGGCCACCGAGAGGCCAGAGGTGTGCTCTCGCCACTTCTTCACCTGGCTGAGCGCCACCTCGAGCACCCACCAGGTCAGGGGGTCGATGAGCCCGGCGCTCTCAGCAATGGGGATGAACTCGGTGGGGGGTATGGGGCCGAACTGGTCGTGGTTCCAGCGCAGGAGCGCCTCGCAGGCCGTGACGTTGCCGCTGTTCAGGCCCACCACCGGTTGGAACCACAAGTCGAGGCCCTTGGAGTCGATGGCGCGGCGCAGTTCCGTGGCCAGCCGCAGGCGCCGGGGTGTGCTCCGGTCCTCCGACGGCTTGTACAGCTGTACCCCGCCGCCCGCTCCCTTGGCTGCGTACATGGCCACGTCCGAGCAGCGCAGGAGACCGGTGGCGTGGCTGGCGTGTTCGGGGTAGACGCCTATGCCCAGGCTGGCCCGCACGTCGAGCAGAAGGCCCTCGACCGCCATGGGCTCCCGGATGGAGCCCACGATCTGATGGCCGAGGATCTCCAATCCCTCGTCATTCGGTGACTTGGGGACCAGGACGGCGAACTCGTCCCCACCGAGGCGGGCCACCAAGAACCCGTCCTCTTCGAGCGAGCCCAGCCGCCGGGCCACCTCTTTCAGGATCCCGTCGCCCGTCCCGTGGCCCAAGGTGTCGTTGACCTCCTTGAAGCCGTCCAGGTCGATCAGCAGGACCGCGGTCCGGGCCCCTTCCACGGGGTTGTCCAGGATGGCCTCCAGGCGCTCGGAGAAAAGAGCGCGGTTAGGCAGGCCGGTAAGGGAATCATGGTGAGCTTGGTACTGGCGGGTGGCCGCCTCGTGACGGAGCTTTTCCAGTAGCTCGGTGCTGCGCAACGCCACCCCGGCGTTGACGGCTAGGGCCTCGAAGAAGAGCAGGTCAGACTTCTTGAAACCCTCGTGCTTGAAGGCCCGCTCCGACACCACCAGGTAGCCGGCCAGGGGGTCGTTGCGCTGTAGGGGCGCCACCAAGCCCTCGCGGATGCCCTCGGCCGCCATGGCGTCCAGCATGCGTGGGTCCCTGGTGGTCGAGGTGAGGAGCAGGGCACCCCGTTCCCTGACCAGCGACTCCAACGGGGAAAGGGGTACGCCTTCGCGCACCTCCCGGCTGCCGTCGCTCTGCCTGGTGCAGCGCAGGGCCAGTGATTCGAGCGGTGGGTCCAGGGGGGCCACGAGCTGCACTTTCGCGGCTGAAAGCATATCGCCCGTCTCTTCCAGGACGGCCGTGATTACGTCCCTGCCCTCGGTCAGCGACGACAGCCGGCGGGTGAACTCGTACAGCTTCTCCAGGTTGGCGTAGCGCTGCTTGGCCACCAGGGTGGCCCGGTACCCGAGGTCGGCCGCCGCGGCGATGGCGATGAACAGCAGGATGCCCCAGGTGCTGACCCACACCAACGAGATGGCCACGAACCCTGTTGCCGTGCATACGAGCGCCCCCAGCCCCGCCTGTATGAGCATTGCGCCCATTGGGGGCTTGCGCCACCGGGGGTCGGCGAAGGCGAAGATACCAACCACTAGTGCAAGGTCCGCAACGCCGATCACAGCCGCCGCTCCGAGCGCTAGCAGGAACCCCTTGGCCCCGACCGGGGAAGCCACGCCCATGAGTCGGTCATAGACAAGGGTGCCAACGGCGGTAGACGCCCCATAAGCCACAGAATTCGTGAGGGTCTTGGCGAGAGGCCGCCGCCGCTGAGCGTCAGCCGCGGCCTGGCCGGAGAAGCCTGCAGCAACCACCGCCCAGGAGGGGAGAAAGGCGATGCCGACCAGGACTGGTATCTCCTGCAGGCCAAATGAAAGACTGAATCTCGGATTGCGGATGTCTACTGGTTGGCTCCCTGCCGCCCAAACCCCGATAGCCACGACGGGTAGGAGCGCTAATCGGCTACCTCCGGCCGGCTTGAACCCAGCCAGCTCAAGGAAGTACATGACAGCCACGCTCCCGGCGACGAGGGCTACCAGCGGCAGGGCGCGTTTAGCCGAGAACTGCCCCATTTGCCCGTCGGGTGTGGCTTGCTCGCTCGTTGGCTTGCTCAAAATGACCCGGCTCCGATGACGGGGGCCCAGCTGCCCACAGGTCTTTTCGGCAGGCGGCTTACACGACTGTAGGTCATTGGTCGCCGGCCCGTCACATCCGCCCGCCGTTTCTTTTCTTGACACGAAAGCCGTAAAGCGGGAAGAATGCGTAATGTATGCTGTTTCACGAACCCAAGGAAGTGTGAGTTCTGCGTCCGTGGGTACGTGCCCGGTCTGGTCCGAGAGTGAACGGGGGTGCCAAATGCGCGGCTGCGCTGGCAACTAGAAAACCACTCGAAATAGGTTGTGACAACTCCTAGCAACCGGCCCGCCACGCCTTGAGGCGACGAACCCGGCTTATTGCTAGTCTCTCTTTGGCCAAGTCGCTTTTTTGGCCGGGGAGAGGAGGAGGGCTTGACGGCAGTCAGGCAGGCGCCATCAGAGTTAATGGTCGCGCCCGAAATTGCCGATATCGCCCTTGAGGGTCCTCCCAAGCTGACCCGTTCTTTTCGGCGCCTTTGGTGGGCCGCCGGGATTTCCGCGAGCGGGGACGGACTCGTCGTGGTGGCTATACCGCTCTTGGCGGTTTCCATCACCCGAAGCCCCTTGTTGATCGCGGGCGTGACGGCAGCCAATAGGGCGTCGGCGGCTTTGGCCGCGCTCCCAGGCGGGGTGCTCGCCGATCGGGTCAACCGGCGCTGGCTGATGGTCGCGTGCAACGTGATCGCGGGCTTGATGTTAGCGGGCTTGGTGGCAGCCATGTCGTTTTCGCGGGCTGACCTGCCCATGCTCTACGCCGTGAGCGTGGTACTGGCTGCCAGCGACGTGATCTATGAGCTGGCTGCGCAGGCGTACGTACCCACATTGGTGGACGACCGGGTACTGCCCAAGGCCAATTCGCGGCTCCAGGTCATGACAGGTTCGGGCGAGCAGTTCGCCGGGCCCGCCGTCGGCGGCGTACTGTTCTCCGTGGCCCGCCGGGTACCGTTCGTGGCCGACGCCATCTCCTTCTTCGCTTCCGCCCTGCTCGTGGGTACTACCCGCTCGCCCCTCTCCGGGACAACCTGGCTGCCATCCGGCACCGCCAAGGATGCTCCGGGCCGGCGTGCACCCCGGGAGACCAGTTGGGCCGAGGATTTCCGTCAAGGCTTTCGCTGGTTCAAGCGGGAGCGGTCCGTCCAGCTGGTGGCCGCCG
>JAKAWM010000276.1 GCA_021827285.1 Actinomycetes bacterium
CGAGGACTTCGTCTATGTGGAAACGTTTGGTCGGCGCCTGGGGGACCGGAGGCAGGTCGTTGTCGGGCGTATGACTTTCCTCCAAGCGGTCGTTACTCGCTCGAAAGTCTGTCGGTCTGGAGGGTATGTGCAGTGTCGTTGCCTCCCTTCATGGGCGGGACGTACATATTTATGTTGCCAGACATCGGCTTGGCAGAGGCCCGTCATCACTCTCTGTGGTCGTCACAGCGTGACGGGTGGCGACGGTTCGGTTGGCAGAAAGGCCAACGCGCCTTGTCCGACCAGTAAGTGTTCCCACCATGCTAGACGGTTCGCCTGCCGACCACGTCGAGCGCAGGGTCCCCGGCTTACCTGGCCGGCCATCATTCTCGTTGAGCTAGCCGTCGTCTCAACAGGTCAGTCTCTGACAAAAAGGGTCTCCGAACCGCTCCCTGCGCGTATCCTCAAATAAGCGCCCGCACGCCCCCATTGAACACTGCCATTCTTCCCTACTCACTGTGTAAACCCAAGGGATGGCTGGTGACTCCGTACATTTCGGCGTCGCAGCGTCGCATGAACCCTCGCCTTAAGCCAGGCTAGCGGACAAGCAGAGTGCTAACGTGGGTAGGGTCAACCGATGAGCAATTCCTTGGACCGAAGCATATCGAGAAAGGTGCCCACGTCGCTTTGTGCCGTGGCCCTGTCGACCCTGTAGGTGTCGGCGAGGGCAATTTCAAGCTCGTTGGTATCCCTGTCTTCTTGGAGCAGTTTCCAGAGATAGGCACCTGTTTTGTTGGTACTGAGATATGTGGAAGTCTTGAGGTCGAGGATGACAACTTCGTCATCCACCTCTCGCCACATCACGTCATCACTGCGGACTCTCATGAAACTCCTCGATCTTGTGTACCTGCATTTAGGTGCCTGCGGTCAAACGGCATTGATCGGCCGTCAAGGACTGGAGGCTTGGACCTGTAAATGTTTGGTGGATCCGGGCAACTGGTCTTGTTCTAAGCGAGCTGCACTGAGCCAGCCGCGGTCAAGGATCCCCTCTAGCAATGTGGCTGCGGCGGTCTGGAGAGCGCATTTCCCAGCCCGGGAGGAGATGGCAACTTCAGGAAGTACCAGGGACCAGGCGGGCAGCGCGGCCCAGTCCAAGATCAGCGCGGGCGTCCCCGGGGATAGTGATACCCAAGACCCGAGGCGCCTAAGCAACTCAGCCGCAGTCAGCCTGGCAAGAGCTAATTGGGACCCGCGGCCTAGGAAGACCCATCCTCTGAGCGGCACGCTGGAGGGAGCAGGACCAGCGTGGGCCAGGCGCAGGTCTTCCGCCCGGTCCCTCTTTGGCAGCAAGCCGAGCCCCCGGGCCGAGGGTACATCGCGAACAGCCAGTAGGCGCGGCCCCACTAAGGCTTGCATGCCGTCGAGGACGGTCACGTCGTCGGAAAGGATCGGGCAGCCCTGTCGGGCCAGCTCGCATAACAGGCTAGTCTTCCCAGTCTGCTGGCACCCTATCAGGGCCCAAGCTCCGCCGGCGGCGACAAAGCTCCCCCCGTAGTAGCTCGAGCGGCCGGTCCAGTGGGCCACAACTCGGGCGGGCGATGCAAGGTAAGGGTGTATCGCCGCCGCTACAGTTAGCGGCTCACGTCTTTTGACCGCTATCTCCAGGGGGTCACGTCGGACCGTGGTAAAGCCGTCGAATATGTGAAGAAGAGCTTGGTCCTCGCCAAGCAGCTTGGGGGGTGTCGGCCCAGGATACGAGCTCCACGAAAAACGTGTTAGTGGCCAGGCCCTATGCTCTGACGTGGCAGGGACAAGGCCCGCCCGAGCCGGCTGGAATGGTCCCACTAGGCGAAGGCCGTAGGCGGCCCCGATTTGTAGGTCGTGCTCGCGGAGGGATCGGTCGCCGCTCAGCTTGAGCCCTCCCTGCGGTGCCGGGGCGAGCGGCTGACCCGTAACAGCCTGGCCACTTTACGCCTCCCCGAACTGCCGCGAAGATCAAGCATGGCATCCAGCACCCGTTCGAGGGGGCGCGCGTCAAGACGCAGGTCCTGGCAAAGAGGGCACGCACCTGGCGCGTGGCCTATTAGGTGCCGCGCGACGCTGGGCATCAAGTCCGGGTGTTGCCCACGGATCTCCTCTGCCACTTTTCTTAGCGACGTGGGGCTGTGCGAGGGCGCAAAGCCAATGGTGGCGGATATGAGCATCTCGCGGTCGGGGTCATCGTCACCTACCGCAGCGAGGAGTTGCGGGGCGTCGGCCCTACCTCCAACCCCTCGCAGCGCCGACGCGAGTGCTTCTAGGCCCTTGGCCTTGTTCATGCTTGTGGCAATAAAGTCAGTCTGGAAATGGCCCTGGTGGATACGGAGAGCGTCTTCGGCGCCGGCCAGGGTGACCGCGCGGCGGGCTAACTCGAGTGGCAGCGCCAAAAAGCCATCTACGGTCGCGACGCTAGCTCGCACGCTCGCCATTGTGCCTGGGTGCAAGAAGACGCGGGGAAACCGTTTGAGCACTGCACGCAAGGCCTGTAAACCAGCAAGTCCCTCTGCTGGAGCGAGGACATGTGCCGTCTGGGTCGTTGCGACCCAGACGCTCGAGCCGAACTCAGCGACGCCTCCGGTCAGGCCGTAGGCTGCGCAACGAAACTTCACTTCCTCCATCGGCCGACCAGACGCGAGGACCGGGGACAAACCGTGGGCCGCCAAGGCGCGAAGTGACGAGATGCCCGCAGGAGTTGATGCCGGCATACCTATCCAGTAGGTCTCCAGCACGCCGTCGATGTCGACCGCCACAAGGGACCCAGCCACCGGAGGGACAGCAATTGGACCGTGGTGCCAGCCGAGGTAGCGTTGCAATGCCCTGGTGGCCAACTGTTGGTGGGTCCAAGCACTGAGGGCGTAAGCTTGCTCATGCTCGCCTGCCATCATCGACACAGCCCTCCTCGCCAGGTCCCGCCGGGCAGTCGCGTGCTGGATGATCGTGTAGACAAGCCAGCGTGTGCTGTCTGCGGGCTGGGTGGTCAGAGATTCCCAAGCGAGCCGGAACTCTGTGCTCAAGCGTTCGCGCTCTGCCAGCTCCGCCATAGCCTCATCGTCTGACGGTATTCTGCGCTCGTCCGCCCAGCCGGGTGAGTTGTGTGTCCGTGCAGGGGGAGGCCACGCAACGGTAGC
>JAKAWM010000007.1 GCA_021827285.1 Actinomycetes bacterium
CGTGGCTGGTTTCGGCCAACTCGGCGCGCGTCCGCTCCAACTCCTCAATCAGCGCGGCGCGCTGGACGCTCTGCTCGATGATGCGGCCGATGTAGCCCCCGAGCAGAAGCGCAAGCGCCAGCCCAAATAGTCCGAAGAGCGCGGCGCTCACCACCGTGGAAGTGCTGGCACCCTTGAAGCCAGCCATCACCGCCCCCAGATCGACCACGGTAAGGCCGATAGCGGCCACGTAGGCCAACCGGCGCTGAAGAAGCAAGAAACACTGGGGCATGAGGATGAACAGGAGGAACCCAGACCCTGTCCAGACGAAATCGGCCGCTACGAACAGGCCAAGAGCGCCCGCCAGGTAGATTATCCCTCCGAAGGATGGGCGGCGCCACCCCGACGACAACCAGCCGGCGGCCAGGCAAGCCCCGAACCAGACGGCTAGTGCACCATACAGCCCAAGCACCGCGGCCAGGCGGGCAGAGTGGTCGCGGTCCTCGAGCAGGGCGAAGGCCGCGGTCCCTGCGACCACCACGGCGAACGCCCCGTGCCACCAAGGCACGAGGCGTTCCCAGACGTGGCTTTTTATGTCCCCGGGACCGCCGGGACCGCACCCCGAAGAGGTCGCCCCCCGCGCTCGCGCGACCTCCGAAGAACTCGACTCTCGCGCTGGCGCGACCTCCGAAGAACTCACCCCTCGCGCCGGTCCGTCCATCTGAAGGTCTTGATGGCTAAAGCCAAGCCCACCACGCACCATATGCCCATGACGAGGGCCATTTCAGAGTGGTCCCAGTGGTGCCCGATCTCGCTTCGCTGGACGAAGGAGGGCAGCAGGGCCGAGCGATAACCTTCAGCCATCCAGCGCAGGGGGAATATCCCGGCAATATCCAGCATCGTACGCGAGAGCTGCGTATAGGGGACAAAGACGCCGGAGATGAACTCCAGCACCAAGAAGGGCAGGTTGAGCACCGCCGCCGCCGAACGGGCGCTCTTCGGGATGCTGCTGGCCGCGATGCCCACCAAAGTCATAGCGGCGCCGCCCAGCAGGGTAACCCAGAGGAATGTCCACCACCGGCCGAGCGAGGTGGGGAAATGCACCCCGTACAAGAAATGCCCGAACACCATGAGCACTGCCACCTCGAGCACCGATGTGACAAGGACCACTACCACTTTTCCCAAGAAATATGCCGCTCGGGGCATAGGCGTGCCGGCGAGGCGTTTTAGCCCGCCGTTTTCTCGTTCATTGGTAATGGATACACCCAGGTTCAAAAAACTGGTGGACGCCAGGCCACCGGCCAGGAGCCCCGTGACGTAGACCTGGCTGTAGGTCACGTTCGTGCCCTGCACGTGCCCGGAAAGGATGCTGGCCAGTAGGGCTAAAAGAACAACCGGGAGGGCGAGAGTGAAGACGACGGCATCTCGGCTCCGAAAGAATTGCAGCACCTCCACATACCCGCGGGCCAGGCTGGCTTTTACCAGCGCCCGCGCCGGTGAGATGGTGATCGCCGTCGGTCTGACCACTACACGCCCATTTGCACTTTCGCTCACCGCGGTTGTGCTCATTCGTACGAGCCCTCCTTCAGCTTTGGCGCACCGATCAGTTCCAGGTAAATGTCTTCAAGGCTCGGGCGGGCGACCGCCAACCCGGGGACTTCACTACCAAAGCTGGCGTGCAATTGCATGACCAATCGGGTGGGCTCGTGGGTCCATTCCTCTTCCGGCCCGTTAGGGCCGAGCCAGCTGACCTTGGCCTGCCTGTCCCGGCGGCCGCCCAGCTCATCGGGCGGGCCCGTTTCGACCAATCGGCCATGGTTGATGACCGCTACCCGGTCGGCGAGAGCTTCGGCCTCATCTAGGTAGTGGGTGGTGAGGAGGATGCTGGCGCCTTCCCGAGCCAGGTCGCGCACCAGGTCCCAGAAACTGCGGCGCGCTTCGGGGTCGAACCCGGTCGTGGGCTCGTCGAGAAAAAGGAGCTCCGGTTGCCCGACGATCCCCAGGGCGACGTCCAAACGGCGGCGCTGGCCACCGGACAACGATCTGATGCGAGCGTTTTTCTTGGCCGTGAGGCCCACCCTTTCGATGACATCCTCCGGGTTGGCGGGGGCCGGGTAGAACTGGGAAAAATGGCGGACGCACTCCAATACGGTGAGATCGACCACGTCCTCGCAACTCTGCAGGACGACCCCGCGCCGGGCCCTCCATGCTTCCCCACCCCTCTGGGGGTCCTCCCCAAGCACCCTAGCCACCCCGCCGTCCCGCTTGCGGTAACCCTCCAGGATCTCGACTGTCGTCGTCTTGCCGGCGCCGTTGGGGCCCAGGAGCGAGAGCACCTCTCCTCTTTGCATGTTGAGGTCGAGCCCGTCCACCGCCGACACCGCGCCGTACCTCTTGTGCAGGCCCTCCGTTTCGATGACAAGTTCAGCTGCCATACCAACAGCATGGCCCAGCGCGGCCCGTGCCGCCACAGCCACCCGGGTGGTCTGGGCCTCCACTGATAGGTGGAGGCATGCAACTCCTAAGGTTCTACGGCCCCAGGCAATAGGCGCGGTTCGAGGCGCGACTCGCTCACGCCCCCCCCGGGCCTTTTTTCCACGAAGTACGCCGCCTTGCCGGGGACCTGAGCAACGGCTTCTACCAGCTCAGTCCCCCGGTAATGCAGCCCCACACCGTCGTCTGTGGCATACCCGGCAGGCAGGGCACCATCGGCGATCAGCCGGTGGAACAGCGGCCGTCGCTGGTCCTCCGAGTCGTAGTGGACGCCATTGGAGTAGGGCAGGAAGCCGAGCCCGTCGGTTATGCCGACAAGATCGGGACCAAAGGAATCCGTCGTGCCACCAACGTGCCAGCAGATAGACCCCGCCGATACCCCGCCCAGCACGATCCCCGCCTCCCAGCAGCGGCGCAAGACCTCGTCCAGCCCATGCAACCGCCAAAGGGCGAGCAGGTTGGCCGAGCTGCCTCCCCCAACCCAGATCACGTCCTGGGACAGCAGGTGAGCCGGTACGTCGGCAATGTTCGGCATGGGGAACAAGTTGAAGCAAGAGACAAGCACGTCGCGCCCGTAAAAGGCGGCGTGGAGGGCGGCGGCCCAGTGTGCCTGGTCGCCCAGAGCCGTCCCGATGAAACAGATCCGGGGGACCGGCCCCGGACGGGCCAGTCCCATGGCCAGTTCGATCAGGGGCCCGGGGCGGAGCGGCACCCTCTTGGCGGGCAGGAAGCCACCGCTCGTGGCCAGGATGGTGGGCGCATCAGAAGCCATCAGCCCATCCTGGTCGGTTGGCACGGCCAGCTCCAAAGCCCGAGATCGGTCCGGCCTATGCTTGGCTAGCGATCCGCACCGCCCCCTGGCCCGGGGCCTGGCAGAAGGCACAGACATGGCAGAGATCAAGGTATACGGGGCGCCCTGGTGCCCCGATTGCCGCCGCTCCAAGAAGTTCCTGGCTGAGCACCGGGTACCCTTCGACTGGGTCGACATCGACCAGGATCCGGAGGGCCTGGCCCACGTCCAAGAGCTCCAGCGCGGTGGCCGCACCATCCCTACCATCGTCTTCCCCGATGGCTCTTATCTACTCGAACCGTCCGACGAAGCCCTGGCCACCAAGCTCGGCCTCTCCCGGGCTGCCGAGCGCAACGTCTACGACCTGGTCATCGCCGGAGGAGGGCCGGCCGGCCTCACCGCCGCCATCTACGCCGCCCGCGAAGGTATCCAGGCCGTCGTGGTGGACAGCGGCGGGTTGGGCGGTCAGGCCGGCGTCACCGAGCGGGTTGACAACTACCCCGGTTTCCCCGAGGGGATCCGGGGCGCCGATCTGGCCGACCGGTTGATTGCCCACGCCAGACGCTACGGAGTCGAGCTTCTCTCGGCTGTCTCGGTGGCTGCTATCGCAGCGGAGTGCCCGGGCGACCCAAAGGGCTCGGATCTCCGGGTGACGCTCGGTACCGGCCAGGAGCTGTGCTCCCATGCCGTGCTCATAGCCACGGGGACCACGTACCGGCGGCTCGGCGTCCCCGGAGAGGAAGATCTCATCGGTGCCGGCGTCCACTTTTGCGCCACTTGTGACGGGCCTTTTTATGCCGGAGCCGAGGAGCTCATGGTCGTGGGGGGCGGCAACTCAGGTCTGGAGGAAGCCATATTCCTCAGCCAGTTCGCCTCCCGGGTCCGCATCGTGGAGTTCGCGCCCGAGTTGCGGGCCTCACGGCTCCTGCAGGACAAGGTGGGCAAGGACCCACACTTCGTAGTGCACACCAACACGCAAGTGACCGAGTTGCGCGGGAAGGGCAAGATCGAAGAGGTCGTGGCCAAAGACCGAGCAAGCGGCCGGGAGCTGCGCTGGGCACCCGCCGGCGTGTTCGTCTTCATCGGGCTCGACCCGAACACGCAGTTCCTGCTGGGTACCCTCGAAGTTGACCGGTGGGGTTTCATCGTGACCGACGACAAGTTCGAGACCACCCTTCCCGGCGTCTATGCCGCCGGAGACGTGCGAGCTGGGTCCACCAAGCAACTGGGTGCGGCCGTGGGTGAGGGCGTGACCGGCCTCCTCATGGTGCGCTCCTACCTGCAGCGCCACTCCCACCTGCCCCGGGTCGAGGTCAACGCCTGAGCCTCAGCCGGCAAAGCGGCGCAACCACTCCTCCCTGGCCAGCGGGTGCAGGACCGGGTTGGTGTGCAGGAGCTCCTCCAGCGGAGCCGACTTGGCCCGCGAGTAGTGGTGCCCCGGCCAGACGAGAAGGCGAGCCGGCAGGCGGGCCAGGCGGCGCAAAGTGGCGAACATGGCTTCCCCGTCCGCCCCGGGTAGGTCAGTGCGGCCGCAGCCTTCCAAGAAGAGCGTGTCCCCGGTCACCAGGTGGTCGCCCACCCAAAGGCACTGGCTCCCTGGCGTGTGGCCTGGGGTGTGCAGCATCTGGAGCTCGACGGAGCCGACTCGCAACACGTCCCCGTCGCCGTGGGGGATGAGCGCCGGCACCGGGACGCCGCTCATCTCCGACACCCAGGGCACTTCTTCTTTTTGGACGTGGACCGGCATTTCCTGCGCCTCCAGCAGGTCGGCCAAGCCCTGCACGTGCTCCCCGAACACCTGGCCACCGACGTGATCGGCATGGTAATGGGTGGCCACCGCACCGACGACGTGCAGATCTTGGCCGGTGGCCCAGGCCAGCAAGCCCGCCACGTCATAGGCGGGGTCCACCACGAGCACCTGCCTGGTCCGGGCGTCGCCCACCAGGTAGACGTGGTTGCGCATGGTTACTGCGAGCTCGTTGCCGGCAGCAAAGTCCTGGCCGGCCAGCAGCTGGCGAAAGTACAGGCCGTCCACCACGGGCTTATCGGCGGGCTTATCCACGGGCTTATCGTAAGCGCCCTACGCCGCCGCCACGTCACAAAATATCCGTATGGGTGAATGTAGGGAGCAACGCCTGTATTTTGTTAGGGATGACTATGCCCGTTGAGGGAACGGCGCCCTCCCTGCTCTGCGTCCATGCACACCCCGACGACGAAGCCTCCAAAGGCGCCGGGACAGTAGCCAAGTACCACGCCCAAGGGGTGCGTTGCGTGCTGGTTTGCTGTACGGGCGGCGAGGAAGGCGACATCTTGAACCCGGCCATGGACAGGCCGGAGGTCCGCGAGCGCCTAGCAGAGATCCGGGCCCACGAACTGGCCGCGGCGGCCCAGGTGATCGGCTACGACGAGGTGGTCATGCTCGGCTATCGCGACTCGGGTATGCCGGGGAGCCCGGCCAACGAGCACCCAGCCTCCTTTGCCCAGGCACCGCTCCAGGAAGCAACGGCTCGCCTGGTGGCCATCGTCCGCCGCACCCAGCCGCTCGTCATGGTCATCTATCCCGCTCACCAGGAGATGTACCCGCACCCGGACCACATAAGAGCGCACGAGATCGGCCTGGCCGCTTTCCGCGCCGCCGGCGACCCCGAGGCTTTTCCCGAGGCGGGACCGGCTTGGCAACCTCTCAAGCTCTACTACTCGTTATGGTCCAAGAAGCGGATAGCCATGTTGGCTGAGAAGTTCGCGGAACTGGGCCTCGAGCCGCCCTGGGACGGCGAGCGGCTGGCCCAGGTGGAGGCGGCACCCCAGGAAGAGGTGACGGTCGAGGTTGACGTGTCCAGTTGGGCTCACGTTCGCGACCAGGCCCTGCGGGCGCATGCCACCCAGGTGGACCCGGCCTCGCCCTTTTGGTTCGGCCTCCCCGACGACGTCGCCAAGACGCTCGGGAGCACGGACGAGTACCACCTGGCCGCCAACCTGACCGGCTCACGCCCACCAGAAGACGACCTTTTTGCCGGCCTGACCGAAGCCGCCAGGGCATAGGCACCACGGTCAAGCCGTCGGGCCCCAGCCGTCGGGGCCAAGGCGCCAGCGCCCAGCCGTCGGGGCATAATAGACGTCATGTCCACAGAGCCCGAAGGCCTGGTGGCCCTGGTCATCGGGGATACGGGAAAGTCGCGCCGGGCGGCCGTAGCGGCACCCCCCACCGAGTACCGTTGGCGCTGGCAGGGCGGCCAGTTCGAACGACTGGGCGATCCCGGCAGCGCACAGGGCAGCGAAGCCGACTTGACCCTGCGCATCAGCGCCGAGGACGCCCGCCTGGTACGAGAGGGCCGGCTCGAACCGAGCGTTGCCTTCATGCAGGGCCGGCTCAAAACCGAGGGGGACAACGCGCTGTTGCTCGAGATCCTGGCTTGGAGCGCCACACCCGCCTTCCGCCAAGCCCTCGCGGGAACGGCTTAGCTGGCCAGGTTCTCGCTGGTCAGCTTGGGAGCAAGGTGAGGTCTAATATGACCGTCCGGCGACAGCCGGCTCGGGCTCGGCCGGGAACAGCTCCTCGATCCCGCCCAGCCCGTGTTTCTCGGCACCCGCACGACCAAAAAAGGCGTGGCTGATCTCCCGTTCAGCCGCGATCCGCCGGCACCTGGCCAGCACGGCTACATAAGTACAAGCGAGCGGCAGCAAAGCCACCACAGCCCACCAGGCCGCGCTCGCCCCGGTGACCACGGCCACAGCCAGGCAAAGCATCAGCGCGCCGGCCAGAGCCGCCATCACCTGGCGTTGGCGGGCAACCGCACCGCGGCTCACGGCAACCCGTCTAACCAACGGCGTTTGCCCCGTAATTGAAACTAACCCCATTTGGGATCTTCCCAGCCCACCACGCCCGCGGTGGGACCACAATCGGTACTCTTGCACAGCACAAAACCCCCTCAAAGAGGCACCTGCGCACCCAGCAGTGCGAGTGCAACGTGCATTGCGGCGGTACTAGGCCGATCTGTTCCTAATCGGGCAACATACATACCCCAGCCGTGCCCCGTCAAGTGAAGCTCCCAATATTGTCCATCCAACCAACGGCGGGGGCGACGGTCACCGACTTTGGGTGACCATGCCAGCCCCTTGCGTGGCCGAGCGGTCCTACACCTCCACCATCAGGGTCACGGGGCCCTCGTTTATCAGCCTGACCTGCATAGTGGCGCCGAACCGGCCGGTGGCGACCTCGGCGCCCCCCGAACGCAGCTGGTCTACGAGCCTCTGTACCAGGGGCTCAGCCAGGGCAGGGGGCGCCGCACCGGCAAAGGACGGCCGCCGGCCCCGGCTGGTGTCGGCATACAGGGTGAACTGGCTGACCACCAGCAAGGGTAAACGCAGCTCCGCCGCCGAACGGTTCATGTTCCCGGCATCGTCGGCAAAGATACGCAGCTGCCAGAGCTTGGCGGCCATTCGGTCGGCCGTTCCCAGACTGTCGCCGGCAGTCACCCCGACCAAGGCGCACAGGCCCGTGCCGATGCGACCGACGACCTCGTTCCCGACGGCGACCGAGGCTTCGGAGACCCGCTGCACGAGGGCACGCACGCCGGGAGCTTAAC
The DNA here is from genome assembly GCA_021827285.1 of Actinomycetes bacterium. Taxonomy (GTDB): domain Bacteria; phylum Actinomycetota; class Acidimicrobiia; order Acidimicrobiales; family Palsa-688; genus JAKAWM01. The sequence continues at coordinate 7,849 of JAKAWM010000007.1, forward strand.
GGCTTCGCGCCCCGTGAGGCGGGCGACGGCCACGACCTCGCGGCCCAGCGACTCGAGCCGGGGAGTGACCAAGTGCCAGTACCACGAGCTGTGCTCTGAACCGTGGATCAGCACGTGAGTTGCCATAAGCCGGTCACCACCTATCTTCTGATAGGCCTAGAGGTCTCCGCCCAAACCACTTCTCCGCCTTCCATCAACCCGGTGGGCGACAGGCCCAGATGGGCTGCTACTGAGGCCGAGGCGGAATGCTCAGGGTGGACATGGGCGGTGAAGTTCCGCACGCCTTGGCGCCAGAGCCACTGCTTCATCATCCAGGCCGCGCTCTTGGCAAGCCCGCGGCCCTGGTACGTCGCAACGATCACCCACGCCAGCTCGGCAACGACGCCTTCTCGGCCATGGCGGACCGTGGCCTGAACGTAGCCCACCGCCTCGCCGCCACGCTCCCTCACCACCCAGTTGGACCATCGCTCGTCGCCAGCCGGAGACCAGCCCTTCGCCTGCCGTTCGTAGCGGGCGCGGAGCCCCTCCAGGGTCGGCGGTGAGCCACCCGTGTACCTGTACAGGCCCGGGTCGCTCAGGGCCAGTACCATTTCCTCGGCGTGAGCCGTCCGTAGAGGTTCCAGGACGAGGCAGTTCCCCCCAAGCAAGGGGGCCTCGGCCAGTTGGGACAGGACCTCGAACTTGTCAACAGTCGCCGGGGCGGCCGGCCCAGGACGTCTCATCACGAGAACGACCAGCAAGTGTGCCGCGGGCCGATGATGTCGTTGGTGCCCCAGCCGTACACCGCAGTCGGGGTTATCTGGTATGGCTCGTAGGGGGGAGGCCCGGCCGCCGGGGCGGCATAAGGGGCATCGAACCCGCCTCCCACGACCGTCACTGGCCAGTCGTACTTGGAGCGGTAAGCGTCAGCAACCTGCTCCAGGGTGGCGCCCGCCTGAACCGGCAAGGCCGTGCCCTCAATCACGATGTGCATGTCGTCGGCCATGATGGCGACCGAGCACCTGGGGTCGGCCCGCAGGTTCTGCCCCTTCCTAGCGGTCGGCGTCGATGTGGTGAACAACGCCTCGCCCGCCCAGACGGCCAGCACCGGGCGGGTGTGGGGCCGGCCGCTTGGGTGCACAGTGGTGAAGAAGTAGAACCGAGCGGCATCGATGCGAGCCTGGGCCTCCTCCCAGGGCATCGGCGTAACGTCGTGACCTTGGGGGTCGAGCAGCCTGGTGAGCGGCTGCACTCGGTTGGTGTTCATCGGTCCTCTCTTGATGAGCTGCGTTACGTGGTGAAAAGGACGCCCAGCGGTCAACGAGCTTGCCAGGCCGCCATCAACCTGTCCTCGCGGACGCGGCCGGAAAGACCGGCCCAGAGGGTGCTGCAGCCAGAAAGCCAGCGCGAGGGCCGGCGGGCCGAGCGCGCCTCCCTGGCGGTGCGGTGCTGCCAGTACAGGCGCTCGAGCTGGCGTTGGCGGTCTTCTTCGAGGGCCATGAGGGAACCGAGGGACCAGTACGGGAGCATTTCGAGCCTCCTAGCTGGCCGGGGCGTGCCCGGCGGTGTGGCTCGAACCCTACCCTGACCAGTGGCTCGGCCCCCGGCCCGCTGGTTCCCCCGAGGCCCGCTATGAACAGCGCGAAAGCCTCGAGCTCGCGTTCATTGCCGCCCTCCAACAGCTGCCCCCGCTCCAGCGGGCAGCGCTGATCCTGCGCGAGGTGCTGGGATTTTCGGCTCAAGAGGTGGCCGAACAGGTAGGGACGTCGGTGCCAGCGGTCACCAGCGCGCTCCAGCGCGCCCGGGCAGCGACCGAGCGCCGAGTGCCCCGGCCGAGCCAACAGGCCACCTTGCGCTCCCTCGGGGACGAGCGGACGCGCGAGCTGGTCGGATCGTACGTGGCTGCTCTCGAGCGGGCGTCGTGCTCAGGGGTGGGCACGGCCAGCACGGCGGCTGGCGCATGGGGCACGGCCAGCCTGTAGCTCGCGGGGAGCACCCGGCACCCGCCGGCGAGCCGGGAAGTCGGGCACGGGGACCGGCTACCTTGCCCACCGGGCGCACCACTAGGCTGCGGCCCCATGGCTCTGGTCGTCGACGAACCCGCTTTTTCGCGACCGCCCGCTACCGACGAGCCACTGCCTGCCCAACGCAGCCCACTCCTGCTCGAGCTTGGGATCGTCGTTTGCTTGGTATGGATCTACGACTGGCTGCAGAACCTGGCGCCGCTCCGAAAAGGGCTGGCGTTACATCACGCGACGCTCGTTCTTTCCTTCGAGCAGCACTATGGCATTGCGCTGGAGAGGTCGCTCGACCATTGGCTCATGGCCCACCCATCGCTGGCCGGCATCGCGTCGAACTTTTACGACAACGCTATCTTTGCCGTGACCCTCGGGCTCGTGGCCGTAACGTGGTGGCGCCGGCCCGACCTTTACCGGCCGCTACGAAATTACCTGGTTCTTGCCAACCTAATTGGATTTGCAGTCTTTTGGGCCTACCCCCTGGCGCCGCCACGCATGCTGGCCGGCTTTTACGACGTAGTGGAAAAATACCCGGGTATCGGTGGTTGGCACAACGAACTGATATCCCACGCCGACCAGTTGGCGGCCATGCCCTCCATGCATCTGGCCTGGGCGGTGTGGTGCTCGATCGTGGTCTGGCGCCTCTGGGGCCGGGGCCGCGCCCGCTGGCTGATCGCCTTCTTGGCCGTGCTCTACCCTGCCAGCACAGCATGGGTCGTTATGGCCACGGCCAACCACTTCTTGCTCGACGTCCTCGCCGGCGCCGCTACCACCGGGGTCTCGGTCCTGGCCGTGGAGCTCGGCTTGCCTCTCTTACGGCAGGTCCCGGTGGTCGAGGCCTACCAACGGTCGTGGACGAGGGGCCGGACCACCTCGTCGTAAGCCGCCCTGATAGCCTCGGCCGACACTTGGGGCAGAGGGGGGCGGTTACCGGCCGCCGCGTTGGCCAGCGCCTGTTCGGGCCGGCGGGCACCCGGGATCACCGTCGTCACGCCGGGCGCATCGATGCACCAGCGCAGCGCCACCTCGGGGAGCGACCAACCCTCAGGAACGGCGGTTTCAGCCAACCGGCGGGCGACGGCCACACCCGTGTCGTAGGGTACCCCGGAAAAAGTTTCGCCCATATCGAACGCTTCGCCGTGACGGTTGTAACTGCGGTGATCATTCGGGGCAAATTGGGTGCCTTCATGGTAACGCCCGGAAAGCAGCCCCGACGCCAGGGGGACACGCACTATCACGCCCACGCCCGCCTCAGCGCATGCGGGCAGCAACTTTTCCAATGGTTTCAACCGGAAGGCGTTGAATATCACCTGCACGGTGGCGACCCCTGGGCGCTGGATGGCCCGCAAACCTTGGGCGACTGTTTCGACCGAAACGCCGTAAGCCCCGAGCAGCCCTTCGCTCACCATCTGGTCGAGAGCGTCGAACACCCGGTCGTCCTCGTAAACCCCATCCGGAGGGCAGTGCAGCTGGGTGAGCGGTACGGTCTGGAGACCGAGGTTGTCCCGGCTCCTCTCGGTCCATGCCCGCAAGGCGGCCGGCGTGTAATTTGCCGGGTCCTGGGCGACGCGCCGGCCGCATTTGGTGGCTACCGTGACCCCCGCCTCAGGCCTTTCCACTAAGAACTTGCCCACAAAGCGCTCGCTGCGCCCGTCCCCGTAGACGTCGGCCGTGTCGAAGAAATTGACTCCGGCATCGGCGGCCGCGTGCAATATCGCCATGGCTTGGGCGTCGCTCACATCGCCCCAGTCAGCCCCGAGCTGCCAGCAGCCGAGCCCGACGACGCTCACTTGACGGCCGGTCTTACCTAGTGTGCGATGCTCCATTGCCCTCAGTTCCTTTCGTCTTCTCGCCGGCACAAGTTCCGGCACTCCCCCACCCCGGCCACTTTCGAGACAAGCACGTTACCGTCTTGGAGGTACCGGGGCGGCTCCCGCCAATGCCCGCAGCCGCCCGGAGTACCACTGGAAATGACATCACCCGGGTGAAGGGTCATGGCACCGGATATATAAGAGATTAGCTCGGCCGGGCCGAAAACCATGTCATCGGTGCTGCCCTCCTGTACCCGCTCCCCATCGACTTCGCAATAAAGAGCCATACCGGCCTCGCTCACGGTCTGGTCGTCCCGGGTCACGAGCCACGGCCCAAAGGGCGTCGCGGCGTCGAATGTCTTGCCCTGGAGGAACTGGCTGGTGCGGTACTGCCAGTCCCGCATGCTCACGTCGTTTATGACGGCGTACCCTGCGACGGCCGAAGCGGCATTCGAGACATCTGCTCCCTTCACCGTCGCACCGATGACGACAGCCAGCTCCACCTCCCAATCGATCGCCTGGGAGGTGCGCGGCAAGACGATGTCGTCGTGGGCGCCAGTGAGCGCGGACGCGTACTTGGCGAATAAAGTCGGGTGCGCGGGTGGCGCCATGCCCTGTTCCATCAGGTGGGTGCGGTAGTTGAGGCCCACGCAGATGATCTTTCCCGGACGGGGCACGACGGGGGCATAGCTAACGCTGGCCAAATCGTGGCGCCGACCCTGGGCCCCTTCAGCCATGCCAACCCAGCCAGGCTGGCGTAGCAGCACCCCAACGTCAGGAGCGGCCAGCTCCACGGCCTCGCCTGCTCCCTCTTCGATCCGCACGGCGGTCGTCGAGCCATCGCCCAAGCGGATAGTGGCCAGCTTCACCGCGCCCAGGGTAGTCCCGAACGGGCGGAGACCTCAGAGCCCGAGGACGCCTGGGCCGCCGAGGGCCGAGGACACCGGGCCCGAGCCGGCCTACCATCGAACGTAGCGTTATGAGAGCCTTCCAAGGCGGGCTGGCCCAGAGCTCAGGTGATTAGTCGTAGGTGGCCTCGACCCACCAGCCCCGCTTTTCCCGGACGACCAGGTAAGCACCACCGCCGGCAGTGACAACCTGGAAGCGAGCGCGCCGGCGGCCGTTTTGGTCCCACCACCGTTCTTCCAGGGGCCAGGGGCCCGCCCAGGCTTCGATAGCCAGAGGGGGGCCGCCCGGGGAGCTTCCCCCTGGGACCAGCACCAACCAGGCCGGAGGGGCGCTGGCAACGCCGCGGCTACTGACGCTCACGGTTTGGCCAGCTTCGTCTGTCACCTGAGCCGGCAGAGGTGGTCGGTGGACCAGCCCCGGAGCTAACCCTGGGAGCCGGCCAGGCCAGGGGGGCTCATTAGGGCGCAGCGGTTGGCGCGGTTCTCCCCAAGGGACGAGGTGAACCTGGTCGGAGTGGTCGCGCCCACCTTGCAGCACACCGGTCATGACCCCTCCTGGGCCAAGCAACCCTTGCACGCGGGCCAGTGCCCGGGCCACGCGGCTGGGGGTAGCGGCGTCCTTTCCCCACAGACCGAGCTGGCGCCCGTCGTCAGGGTGCACTTCCTCGGGGACCAGAGCCAACTTGGTGACGCCCGCGGTTACCCCACCCCCTTGTGCCCAACCCTCCAGTTGCCAGCGCACCCTCTCGGCGATGGCGCCTGCCCCGAGGGCGCCTTCATGTCGCCAGCTGCGGCGCAGCTGCTTGCCGTGCTCGGTCTCCACCTCAATGGCCAGCCGGGTACAAACCAGCCCTTGCCCCGTGAGCTGGGCGTGCAACTGTTCAGCCAGGGCCTTGCCCGCAAAGGCAGCAGCATGGAGTTGCTCGGCGGGCGGGTCCAGCTGCACGTCTACGGTCCAGTCCGGTGGGGGTTGCCGGGGCTGGAGAGGCCGGCCGTCCAGCCCGTGGGCCAACCGGTGCGCCCGCAGCCCACTGGCCCCGAAGCGGCCCAGCACCGCAGGCGCGGGGAGAGCGGCGAAATCCCCCAGGGTCTTGGTACCCAGGCGTACCAAGAGCTCAGCGAGCTCCACCAAGTCGCCGGACGGGCTGGTGTCTTTGCGGGGGGCCCTCTTGGGGCTGGTGTCTTTGCGGGGCTTGCCAGAGGCTAGGCGGAGGGTGGTGATGCCGTAACCAGCCACGCCCGTAAGGGTGCTGACCGGCAGCGGCGCCAGGAAATCACGGCTCCTGCCCTGTGGCACCACAATGGGGCTACCCGCTACCGCGTGCCCCGCGGCCGTGGTAGCGGCGAATAGGCCGTCTGCTACTCCTACCCGGCAGCAACCGCCCCAGCCGGGCACCCGGCTGGCGACTGCGGCCTCGATTGCCGCCGCCACTGTGGTGGCCAAGCCAAGATCCCCCCCGAAGTAGCGGGAGGGCCCCCGAGCTGGCAAAGCGAGCGCTCCTGGACCGAGCACCTCGACTCCCGGTGCCAACACTTCCACCGCCGCCACGGCCGGCTCCCAGCAACGGGCCTCAGCGCCTGGGTCTCTCTGGAGCACTTCCAGGTCGGGGCAGCGAGCCTGGGCTTCCCGCCGGCGCAAGCCGAGCTGAACACCGCCGGACCGCGCCGCAGGTGACAGGCAAACGACTCGGTTGGCCTCCACCACCGCCACCCGGGCAGAAGGAGGGCGACCGGCGGCTATGACAGCCCAGTCGGCACAAAGGGCGACAAGGGCCCGGGTGGGGGACGGCTCAGCGGAGGACGGCTCAGCGGGGGACGGCTCAGCGGAGGACGGCTCAGCGGGGGACGCAGCTGGAAGTGCCTCCTTAATGAGCGCCCCGCTACCTTCACCCGACCGCACCCGCCGCACTGCCCACCTCCAACGGGCGCCCCCTACTAGTCACCGCCAGTTGCACCTGAGCGCTCGAACCCTCGGCACTGAGCCACAGCGTTGCCCGGCGCTCACCGGACGCCGCTCCCCTCCCGCCGACCATCACGTCAACCTCTCGGCCCCACAGGTACCCGTGGCCATCCTGAAGACCTCGCCACCGGGCGGCCAGCACCGCCAGGCGCACGTCCGCCCCCGGCCAGCCCCGCCCTACCACCACAAGGACAGCCCCCCGCTCACGGGCGCGGGCCTCCAGCCGGCGGGCGTCGGACGGGTGGGCACTTTCTCCCGGGTGGGCGCCGGCAGGACGGCCGCTCTCTCCCGGGTGAGAGGCACTGGCCTGCCTGGCCCCGCTCGAAGGGCCGAGCACCACCACGTCCAGGCCCTCAAGCAGGGCTGCAGTTACAACGGCCCACTTCGGCCCGGGTGAGGGAACAACAACCAAGCGCTCCAAGTCCACCCCCATCTGAGCCGCTGCAGCGAGGCCGAGATCAGGAAAACCCACCGCTGCGCACCACGAGCCGCGGGCGCAAGGGCCGCTCAGCAAGCTGAGCGCCAGTGTGGTAACTCCCGGAGCAACTCCTGGCCCGATGCTGACCGTGCTGCCTTGGCGCAAGGCCCCTCCGGGGAAAAGGGGTGCCAGGGCCGGGACAAGCGGGAACGTCCGCGCCTGGACGAGGGCAGTGCTCAACCCACGCTCCACCAGTGCCGGCAGCGAGTTGGCCACCTGACCAGTCTAGAACATATGTTCGCCTCTCACGACTCGGGCAGGGCCGAGCCTCAGCCCCAGCGCCGGGCCCGAGCGCCAGATACGCCAGATGCGTCAGATGACGACCGGAGGGGGCCAGCCGTTGCCGGCGCCCGGCACATCGCCCACTCCTACCCCGTCATCCAACCCCCCGACACTGGCCGCGGCCAAGGCCAGCTCCGGTGCCCAGTCGGCTGGCTTGGGGAGGGGGAGAGCTATCTGAGACCGGCGCAAGTGGGCGTCGAGGAGCCGCTCGTGGTACTCGCCATAAACGTCCATAAAGCGCTCGGCCTTGTATACCCGCCCATCCAGGCCGCGGCTCTCCCTGCCCTCTATCGCCGCCTCCACGTCCTCGCCGTTGAGCGTCTTGTGAATTTCCAGGGCGTGGGCGACGGCGAACACCTCGTCCTTGTGCTCCTTCACTAGTTCCTCAGTCCGCTCCAAAAGTTCAGCCAACCTCTCTTCGACCCGTTTGCCCATGTCACCCCGCAGGAAGTTGGCGGAGTCGTCCTGCGGTGGCCACCCGCCGCCAAAACGGCGTTGGGTCGCGTGCGAGGCAATCGTCGAGCCCATACCCCACCGGCTCTCCATGAGGCCTGCAATTGTGGTAGCTGACTCGAGATCGCCCGAAACGCCAGACGACGAGTCACCACCGAAGAAGTAGCGCTCGCCCGCCAGCGAGGCCAGGCTCACCATCACGTCGGCCTCAAACTCGCTGCGCCAACTGGTAAAGCGGTCTTCGGGCTTGATGGAGGACACCATACCCAAGTACGTGCCTCCCTTTTCGATGGTGGCGAGGTCGATCTCGAGGTGTTTGCGCACCCTGAAAGCGACGACCGCGTGGCACGCCTCGTGCACGGCCACAGCGTGGCGCTCCCGCTCGACGTACTCTACGTCCTCCGGCGGGCCCAGCTCCTTCAGCCGCTTGGCCTCCAGCACATCGGACCATTTGATGGCCTCATGCCCGCGCCGCAAGCTCACAATCAGCGACTCGTTAACCAGGTCTTTGATCGTGGCACCAGTACCATATGGCGTGATAGTTGCCAATTTGTCCAGGTCTTCGTTGGACAGCTCGTGCTTGACCTTGTCGAAGTACCCTTTATAGGTACGGATCCGCCCAGCCTTGGACGGGTAGCCGACCTTGTAGATGCGGTCTATGCGGCCCGGCCGCAGCAAAGCTTCGTCTAACGAGTCCGGACGGTTGGTCGCCATCATTATCATGATCCGGAACTTGGGGGGAGGCTTCGGCTTCATGCCAAGAACACGACGTAAAACCCTGTTAGTGAACCCGCGTGGCTTGGAAAGACCGGACATCTCAGCCAGAAGGGCTTGCAAGGTACCGGGAGAGCCCCCCCCGCCGCCCATGCCGCCCATGAACATCCTGTCCCTCACCCGCCTGCGACCCTCAGGTGGTGTACTCGCGTCAAGACCGCTGGACCTGTCCAGCAAGACGCTGAGGCTGTTAGCCGAGAGGTAAGACCCACCGTGGCAGTCGCTGCTCGACCAAGGCCAGGCCGCCCCTTGGACACCGCCCGGGCCGAAAATACCGCCCGTAGCTAGCCCGCCGCGGTTACCCAAAGAGTCTGCCTCATCAAAGAAGGCAATAACCCCGCCGTAACGCATGGACAACTTCCGCAACTTGCGGAACATGCTCTTGACCTTCAGAGGACCGATACCAAGGAACATGTTGATAAAGGCGCTTGGCTCGACAAAGACAAACGGCTTACCCGTTTCACCAGCCACCGCCTCGGCCATAAGGGTCTTACCGGTGCCGGGCGGGCCCCACAAAAGCATGCCACCCGGCACGTAGCCGCCCTTTGACTCAATCGACTCTGGATCCTCCAGGAACACGAGGCTCTCTTTCACACGCTCCAGCACGGCGTCTTGGCCCCAAACGTGCGAGAAGCGGGTCTTTACATCGTCTGGCATGTAGGTCTCTACGCCGCCCTTGGACAAGAACCAGAAAATCGCGACGAACTGGCCGACCGCGATGAGCATAAAGAACAACACGTAGGCGATGAGCCCTAACGCGCTTACCAACTGGCCCGGCAGGGAGAACAAACCCTGTACAGGGCTCTCGTTCTGCACCGCCCCGGCGATTATTGCCACTACGGCAATAAACACCAGGATCCATAAAAGCCGCTTGGCCCGGTAACGGTTCCAGTCGTTGAGCCGCCCGGTGCGGTGGCTCAATGTCCCGAAGAAGCTGTCCAGCCAGAAGTGGTTCCACCAGCCCCAGTGCTCGCTTATGACGTAGTGCACCTGGCGGACCAACTCAGCGGCGAAGAGGACG
>JAKAWM010000277.1 GCA_021827285.1 Actinomycetes bacterium
CCCCGACCGGCCCCGGTCGACGACTTGCTCGAGCCGGTGGCGGACATGGACGAAAAGCCCGTCGTCTTCGGTGACTCTGCCTACGCCGACGGCGAGACCCTTGACCGCCTGGAAAGCCGGGGGTTCGAGGTGGTGGCCAAGGTGCCGCCGGCCTCGAACAAGAAGGGCTTGTTCAGCAAGGACGATTTCAGGGTCGACCTCGGCGCCGGCACGGTGACCTGCCCCGCCGGCCAGACCGCCGAGGTCCGCTTCGCTGAAGACGGCAGCGGCACCGCCAACTTCGCCGGTGCCTGCGCCACTTGCCCTCTCGCCGCACGCTGCACCGCCAACAAGGCCGGCCGGACCATAACTGTCCACCGCCACGAAGAGATCCTCCAAGCCCACAAAGCCGAACAGGCAACCCCCACCTGGCAGGAGAGGTACAAGAGCACCCGTCCCAAAGTCGAGCGCAAGATCGGCCACATGGTGGGCAAGGTTTGGGGAGGCCGCAAGGCCAGGGTGCGCGGCAGCGCGCGGGTCCTCACCGACGTCGTGACCCGCGCCGCAACCGTCAACCTCGCCCGCTTGGACGTGCTCGGCGTCCGCTGGGACGGCGCCCGCTGGGCCGCCGGGCCCTGAAAAGGGCACTACTTCAGCACCCCGTCCCTCCGTCCTTCACCGCTTCCTCAGCCCCCTCCGCCCCAAGAAAGGGCCAAAAAGCCCAATAAATGGGGCGAAGGAGGGCGAGAGGGGTCAAAGGAGCCGAGAAGCCGAGGGCGGGCCCGGACTCGCCGACCAGTCCCACTTCTGTCACCAGCTGAGCACCGCCCGCGAAGCGGCTACTTCAGCACTCTTCTAGGGACGCTCCGGCAACGCCGGGTGATGATGCTGCGGCGTTGCTCGTTGACCATGACGGAGACAATCGGGACCCCCTGGACGCGGGTCCCACTCCATTGTGGCGCCCGCGGTCATCCTGGTGATCACGCTGTCGTCAAGGCTACGCTTTCGGGGCGGCTTGCAGCCGACCTTGACAACCGATTGTTGGGATCCGACGACGTATTGGTCCTCAACGTGCGTTGCCGAGTCCTCGCCAGATGGGTATGCCGATAACAACGCTCATCCCAGGCGGCGCGGCCGACAGCTGGGAGATGCGCTCATCCCGCCAGGCCGGCGTAGCTCGCAGGTGCTAGTCCCGCCGCCACACCTAGGGCCGCACTACATCAACGAACGTACGCGGAAGACCACTAAGACCCACGTCGGTTTGCAATACTCGCACACCCTAATGGACACTCAAGGAGGTCTTGGGGACTTGACAGGTGGCGGTACAGGACCAGGGGCGCGGAATATGAGCTCCTTTCCGGTGCACTTGCTTCGCTTCAGCTTGGGGAGGTTGCGCGGTATGTCTAAGCTCACACTGAAATGTTGATCGGGCCACCGCGCGACCAACTGCTCTTGCTTCCCAAAGCGGTACGACCGAGAGCCACCAAACTGAAAGTCCATTGAGAGCAGATATGACCCGGGACGGCGCACATATCCTGTCATTATGCCGGTAGTGTCGCGGACTGTGCAAGAAACAATTGTCAGTGTTGGCCCAGAGCCACCACATCCCCCGATGGCTAACGGGATAGCAGCGAGCCCGCACCAACGTATGAGACGTCGTCTCCAAGCCGAGCCCACAAGGATAAGGCTAGTCGCGCCCGTCACAGCGCGAATCGCAGTCGTGAGCTTATGAGCTTGCCGGTGGTGCGCCGGCTGGCATTGCGCCTGCCGGCGCCGGACCCAGCGTTTGACCTGGGGCGAGCCTGCCGACTTTCTGTGCGTCGGTTTCCCCCCTAGGGAGCGTGACCTCCTGCGGCGCAACTACCTGACTCTGGCTCACAGGTGCCTGGTCTGCTGCCGGCGGCGCTACTGCCGGCGGCGATACTGGCCCCCCCACCTTGACCAAGATGGGCCTACCGACGGTGTTGTACAGCACATTGCCATTCGCGCCAAGGAGCGGCAGGTACTGGGCCTGCTGGAGGTCGGGTGGTTCAGGTGGTGTAGGTGTTGAGCCTGCTGACAAGTTGGCGCCGAGCAGGAGCCCGCCAGAGATAATGCCACCCGAGGCAAGCAGGGCAAGCAGTATTTTCTGATGTCTCATCTGATGTCTCCTCTAATTCATGTAGATAACAGAGGGGGTTTGCACAAGGTTGGGTTCGGCACCCCGCCAAGCGCCGTTTTGCCAGACGTACCCAAGAGCCGCGACGTGATACCAGCCTGGCCCGCACCCGCCCTCGCTGCCAGCACCACCAACAAACTTCAAGCCCCAGGTGGCGCTTGTATTGCTCATAAAGGGCGCACCGTACGGTCCGTTGACAGGGTTCACGTTGCATACGTACCACTGGCCAGTACTGCTGTTGTACTTCAGTAGTTCCCCATATTGGGCAATATCATAAGCATTGACGGTATAAGCGTCCTCGCAATCGTTCGACGGTGTGTAAGAGATGCCCACGTAGCCTTTAAGGGACGCTGAGAATGAGAGTGTGCCACCATCCTCCGCTGAACCGGTTATTGCCGCCCAGGTCTCGGTAGGGTAATTGGTTTGTTCAAGCCCAACAGCGAAGGCTACGCAGGTTGAGGGACTGTAATATGTCCATAAGCTCAGGTATTGGAGGTTGGAGGTGTTTGTCTCATCAGCAAATGCCGGAGCGGCGGATAAGAGCAAGCTGGCGGCGCTCGCAATCACGGACATCACCAGCCTCGTTGAGTGCTTAGCTAACTTGGTCAAGTTGGATCGTACCTTTCTATTGTAGACAGCTCCGCTAGACTAGATTGTCGCAGTGCTCACCCAAGATGCCCCAGGACCAAGTACTGCGAGCCGTGCCGCTCGCGTAGTAGCGGGCGTAAGTGCAAACAGCTGAGGGCGCTGTCGTCTCGGTGTACCAGTCGGTGACCGTGTCGCCCGAGCTGTCGACTACCTGGCACGTATTACCTGAGCACGCGGTCTCTGCGGCCAGTGCTGCCGGCCGGGTGCCGGCC
>JAKAWM010000278.1 GCA_021827285.1 Actinomycetes bacterium
CGCTATTGAGCGGGGGGACGGCCTCTTGCCTGCTCCCACCGAGCTGGCCGATGTTGTAGGCCAGCGCCTGCTCAAGTGTGGACCGGCCGGGTGCGAAGTGGTCAAGGCGGCGGCAGTCCTTGGCACCCCCTGCTTGCCGGGGGACCTGAAAGCGGTTTCCGCGGTGGAGGACTTTGGCAACGGCCTGGAAGAGGCGTTTGCTGCCGGCCTGTTGCGCGAGCCACTCGAGGGCCAAAGTGGCTGGGTCGACTTCCCGCACCCCATGGTGCGCTCGGCCGTCTTTTTCAGCTTGAGCCCGACCCGCAGGCGCGAATTACACGCCCGGGCTGGTCTCGTCCTTTCTGGGCGGGCCGGGCTGGCCCACAGGGTGTCGGCGGCGTACGGGCCAGAGCCGGCGTTGGCCTCCGAGCTCCAGAAGATGGCTGAGGCAGACATGGCGGCCGGCCGCTTCACCATGGCAGGGCAAGGGTTTCGTACCTCCTTCCGATTGAGCGAACCGGGGCGACAGCGGTCCCAGCGCTTGCTGATGGCTAGCGAAGCGCTGCTTTTGGCAGGCGATGTGACTGGGGCAGGCGAACTGTCTGCCGAACTTGAGTCGGCACCGGACGAGCCCTGGGCCGATTACGTGAAGGGCTACATGGCCTTGCTTGAGGCGCGAGTGATGGAGGCTCAGGCACTTCTTACCAGGGGGTGGGCCAGGCTCCAGCATGACGTCACGCCCGGTGAGCCTGAGGACTTGGGGGCCAGGATCAGCGCGCTCTTGGCCGTTGTGGCCATACTTGATGTGGACTACGCAGGTATGGCCCGCTTTGCCGAAAGGGCTGTCCAAGGCGGGTCGTCTGCTGGCTGGGCCCGGTCCGTTGCTTGGTCCAGCAAAATCATTGGCCTGGCCATATCTGGCCGCGGCCCGGAAGCGCTCCGGTTAGCAAAGAACCTCGACGCGCCAGAGGGGACCGGAGAGTTGGACGTCCTGGTGGCTCGCGGTATAGCCAGGCTTTGGACGGACGACCTCCAAGGAGCCCATACGGACCTCAGGCGGGCGATCGGCAGGGCAAAGGCAGGCGGGCAAATGCCGGCCGTCCACGCCCTCGCCTTTCTCGGGGAGGCCTGCCAGCGCCTCGGCCGGTTGGACGACGCCGTGGTCCATACCGAACTGGCGGTACAGCAGGCCACGGAGGACGGGCGGGTCCTGGACCTCCCTGTACTGTGCTCGCTGGCCGCCCAAGCCCGCACAGCCAAGGGCGACTGGGCAGAGGCCGCCAACCACTTGTACGTCGCCTCGGACTGGGCGGAGGTGGTGGGTACGTCCTTGGCCAGGGCGTACGCCCAGGGAGCACGGGCGTTATGGGCTGAGGCACGAGGCGACGCAGCTGCTTTTCATGACGCAGCCGAGCAGTTCGAGGACGCCTACGACCAACGAGAACCGGGTACCCACCTCGTGGGCCCGGTACTCGGCCGTTCGCTCGTTGCGCTCGGAAGGCTCGATGAGGCAGCCATTGCCATCGAGCGGTTTGAGGGCCTGGCCTTGGCGTCTGGGCGTCGTTCTGCCCGTATGGCGGTAGCCGGTGCCAAAGGCCAGCTGGCAGCGGACCGGGGTGACCTCTTCACCGCCAGCGCGCTTTTCCAAGAGGCCGTCCAGATCGGCCAAGAGCTCGGGATGCCGCTGGCCACTGGCCTAAATCTCTTAGCGTTCGGCCAGTCCCTGCTTCGCGGAGGCAAGCGCAACGCGGCGGTTCGTGAACTACTGGCCGCCAGGAAAGTGCTGGAGGACATCGGTGCGCGTGCTTATGCCGACAAGGCGGCCGGCCTGCTGGCCGAGGTTGGGGTTACGGGCGGGCCGACGGGAGAGACCGGCCTGCTGACGCCGACTGAGGGCGCCGTGGCCAGGCTCGTAGGTCAGGGCCTCTCGAACGCCGAGGTGGCCCAGAAGATGATGGTCAGCGAAAAGACGGTCGAGTACCACCTCACCAGCATCTACGCCAAGCTCGGCATCACCTCCCGCCGCCAGCTGCTCGCCCGCTTGGGTGCTGACGATTGATCTCTCAGGACGAAGAGACCGCCGGCCGGCCCGCAGCGCTCCCATACGCCTTGCGTGAGCCGCCAACCATGTGGCGCGCGCACCACCTTTCCGCTCCGGGCACCCGGCCCTCTGGGGTGGGTCTGTCCAGCAAAGTGATCCCTGGGTGCTAGCGCACACAACGTGGGACAACGGACGCTCGGCGTCGCCGGCATATAGGGGGAAATCACCTATAACTATGCCCTATTGTCCGATTTGTCGGTTTGCAGCGCGGCCGGCAGGCGAACAACTTAGGGTATGACCCTAGGAATTCCCTCGGCATTTTAGGGAAAGCCCTAGGGACAGTTCGGGCGTGGTTTCTTATCATCAGACGGGCTACGCCAAGGCCCAAAAGAGGCTAGCTATGGGTCAAAGAGCCCATGGCCACTTACGGTGGCTCCTGGTAGCTTTGGGAAAGGTCCAGAGGCAACATAAGAGCAGGTCACTAGGTAAGGTCTGCGGCCGGTCGTCCCCCTTGACGTGGCGACGTTGGGCGTTCGTGATGGCCAGGACTGAGCCGGTAACAGGTCGTCCAAAGTGGTCCGGGAGGGGTCATAAACGTGATGGCCAGGTATTGGGTCAACTGGGACATCGCGGTATTGGGCAAATGACGAGATTACACGTGGGGCCCCCGAGTCTCATGAGGTGGGTAAATGGGTGACGACAAGGCGTTTGAGCAATTGACCCGCCGGGAGCGGCAGGTCTTATTGGCGCTCATGCGGGGCGCCACTGCTCGCGAGATCTCCAAAGAATCTTACGTTTCCCTCCCGACTGTCCGCAGCCAGATCCGTTCCATACTCCTAAAGCTCGGGGTCAGCTCCCAGCTGGCCGCCGTGGTACTTGCCTACCGGAGCGGTTGGCCGGCCAAGGTAGCGGCCGGCAGTGGGCAGTCAATCGTGGATACCGACGGTCTGG
>JAKAWM010000008.1 GCA_021827285.1 Actinomycetes bacterium
GTACGGGCAAGGTGCCGTGGCGGTACGCGAGCTCGACCTCGAAGTGAAGACAGGCGAGGTGTGTGTCCTGGTTGGTCCCTCCGGGGGAGGCAAGACCACGGTGCTCCGGATGGTCAACCGGCTTGTTCAACCGACCAGAGGCCACATCTTGGTGGACGGCGTCGACATCTCGACGCTCGACTCAGTCGAGCTGCGCCGCCGTACTGGGTATGTCATCCAGCAACCAGGTCTGTTCCCCCATCTGAGGGTGGCCGACAACGTGGCGTCGGTGCCCCGCCTGCTCGGCTGGGACAAGGCCCGGGTGCGGGCACGGGTGGGTGAACTGCTCGACCTGGTCGGCCTCGACCCGACCGTCTACGCGCGACGTTACCCCCATGAGCTCTCTGGTGGGCAAGCTCAGCGGGTAGGCGTGGCCAGAGCGCTGGCCGGTGACCCACCTGTTTTGTTGATGGACGAGCCCTTCGGCGCCGTGGACCCTATCGCTCGCGGTCACCTCCAGCAGGAGTTCCTCCGGCTGCAAAACCAGCTGCACAAAACCGTGATCTTCGTGACCCACGATGTGGACGAAGCGGTGATCATGGGTGACCGCATAGCCGTCCTTAGCCAGGGGGGCGTACTTCAGCAGTACGACACCCCGGCCGAGCTACTCGCCCACCCCGCCACACCCTTTGTCGCCGATTTCGTCGGTGCTGACCGGGGGCTCCGGCGCCTAGCGGTGACCCCCATCGAGGTGGACGACCTCTACCAACCACCGGTCGTCACTCCGTCCACCGCGCTGGTGGATGCCCAGGCAGCTGTTGAGCGGGAGGGCACCCGCTGGGCCATTGTGGTCGATGAGGGCTGCCACCTGCTCGGCTGGGTTGAACCGGGAGCAGCGGGCGAGCTCCATGGGGCCACCCCCGTGGCCCTGCACATGCGGGCCCTCGAAGCCCGTGTACCCCTTGATGCCTCATTGAAGGCGGCCTTCGCCGAGATGCTCCAGCACGACGCGGCCTGGGTTGCGGTGCTCGACAACGGGCGCTACCTGGGTGTCTTGACGCCCGACTCGCTGCACGCCGCCCTCAGGCGCTCCGTGGGGGGAGATCCGGTGCCTGCCTGAGCCCCGCTACCGTTTGAGGCCCGGCGCACTATGCCGCGAAATTCCGCGGCATATCACTCACAGCTCCTTGTTGGTGTGCGGCAGAGTGCACCAGGCCTGGCGCCACCATGAAAGCTGGGCGCAAATTCTTGGTAGAGCATGTCTCTTGTCGGTGCCGAGCAAGACCGGGATAGAGGCTGAGGCCAACGACAAATTGGTCTAGGACCTGGTCCTGGCCAACTATCCTGGCCGCATGCCTGTCGCCACGCCCATCCAAGCCACCCCTGCCCAACTCGACGCCGTCAAGTACAACTCCGATGGTCTCGTGCCCGCCATAGTCCAAGAGGAGCACAGTGGCGAAGTGCTGATGATGGCGTGGATGAACGCCGACGCCCTGCGGGAGACGCTCGAATCGGGGCGGGCGGTCTACTGGTCGCGCAGCCGTCAAAGCCGTTGGCGCAAGGGTGATACCTCCGGGGACCGCCAGTGGGTTCGGTCGATTTACTACGACTGCGATGGCGACACTTTGCTATTGAAGGTGGAGCAGGAGGGTGCTGGCGCTTGCCACACCGGGAACTACAGCTGCTTTTACCGCCGGTTCGGTGAGTAGCCAGGCGGTCAGCCCGAGCCGAGACGAGTTTGCCAACCTGGGCCGGGAGTGGACGGTGGTCCCGGTCTGGCGCGAGCTACTGGCGGACATGACCACTCCGGTCGCCGCCTTTGCCCGGTTGGTGGGGGAGGAGCCCGGCTTCCTACTGGAGTCTGTCGAACACGCGGAGTCGTGGGGCCGCTGGTCCTTCATCGGCCGCCGTCCCTCGGCTACGCTCTCGCTTCGCGAGAGCCAGGTTTCGGTAGATGGCGTGCTCCCGGAGGGCGTGCCATTGCAGCGGGGCATTTTGGCTGCGATGGACGCCCTGCTCTCCCACTACAAGGCTCCGGATCTGCCTGGGCTGCCGCCCCTTCACGGAGGCCTGGTCGGGTACCTCGGCTACGACGTGGTGCGAGAAGTCGAGCGGCTCCCTTTAGCTCCGCCTGACGAACAGGGCTACCCCGACGCCATCATTGCCGTAGTGGGCCAGATAGCCGCCTACGACGCCTGGCGCCAGCGTGTGACGCTGGTGGAGGCGGTCCCCGTCCCCCCCGGCACCACCACGGAGGGCCTCCACGACCTTTACGACCAAGCTGTGCACCGACTGGAGGCGTTTGCAGCTGAGGGAGCGCGGCCCGTACCCGAGCCAGTCATCGAGCCGCCTGAACGGGACGACGAGCTGCCCTCTGCTACCCGGAGGACCTCGCCCGAACTATACGCGCACGCCGTCGAGGTAGCCCGGGAGCGCATTTTTGCCGGGGACATTTTTCAGGTCGTATTGTCGCAGCGCTTCGACTTGGACCTGGGGGCAGAGCCGCTGGACTTGTACCGCAGCCTGCGGCAGGTGAACCCAAGCCCTTACATGTACCTTCTCCAGTACCCCGAGCTGGCCGTGGTGGGCTCGTCGCCCGAGCCGATGGTGCGCGTTCGGGACGGGCGCGTGGTATCCCGGCCCATCGCCGGGACCCGGCGGCGGGGCCGTACCGATGCCGAGGACCGTAGGCTGGCAGCCGAGCTGGCCGAGCACCCAAAGGAGCGGGCTGAACACGTGATGTTGGTCGACTTGGCTCGCAATGACGTCGGCAGAGTAGTGGTCTTCGGCAGCGAGACGGTCGACGAGCTGATGACGCTGGAGCGCTACAGCCACGTGATGCACCTGACCTCACAGGTATCGGGGCAGCTCCGCGCCGGCCTCGGGCCCGTCGATGTGCTCCGGGCCACGCTGCCTGCCGGGACCGTCTCGGGTGCCCCCAAGGTACGGGCCATGGAGATCATCGACGAGCTGGAACCAGCCCGGCGAGGGCCTTATGCCGGCGTGGTCGGCTACATCGATTTTTCGGGCAACGTGGACACCGCCATCGCCATCCGTACCATGCTGGTCGGCCCTGGGGGTAAAGCGAGCGTGCAGGCGGGAGCGGGAATAGTCGCCGATAGCGTCGCCGCGTCCGAGGACCTGGAATGCCGCAACAAGGCAGCGGCCCTATTGGCCGCGGTGCCTGGGGCGAGACGGATTGCCGAGGCCCGGGCCGGCGCGCACAAGCCGCCTGTAAAGCGCGGCCGGCAGGTAGACGGTGGGCCAGTCGGGGGTGGGCCGGGAAGCGGTGGGCCAGGAAGCGGTGGGCCAGGAAGCGGTGGGCCAGGAAGCGGTGGGCCAAGGCGGGGCCAGCAAACGGGAGGTCAGCAAACGGGAGGCCAGCAGGCGGCACCCGCCGAAGTAGCAGGTGCCGGTGGCTGAACTGGGCCTCGACCAGGGCTACGCCGCGCTCCGTGACGGCGCCGGGGCGCTGGCACTGGACAGGGATGTAGTACGGGTAGCCGGCCCCGACGCCGCCACTTACCTGCAGGGCCAAACGAGCCAGGATGTCGTCGCGCTCAAGGCTGGAAGCCCCGCCTGGGCCCTCGTGCTGCAGCCGCAGGGCAAGCTCGACGCGCTGGTCCGCGTCTTTCCCGTTTCGGAGGAAGAGTTCATCCTGATTACCGACGGTGGGGTAGGAGGCGCGTTGGAAGCGCGCCTCAACCGGTTCAAGTTGCGTACCAGGGTCGAGGTGAAGCATCTGGACTGGGGTTGCTGGGCGGTGTTCGGGCCGTCAGCCGAGCCCCCGAGGGAGGGCTCGGCCAGTCCGGCGGGCGATGCCGCGGGAGCCCCTCTGGCGGGCGGCCCCGTGGCGGTTACCTTCGAGTGGGGCGGCAGTCTCCATGGTTACGAGCTGTTGGGGCCCGAGCCCGTACCACCTGCAGGCACGCCTGTCGTCAGCCGGGGCTCGTTTGAGGCGGTACGGGTGGAGGTTGGCTTTCCGCGTCATGGCTCTGAGCTGGACGAACGGACTATCCCTGCCGAGGCTGGGCTGGTGGATGCTTCGGTCAGCTTTACTAAGGGGTGCTATACAGGCCAGGAACTGGTGGCCCGGATCGATTCCAGAGGGAGCAACGTGGCCCGGCGCTTACGGGGGCTCGTCCTGTCCGGGCCCGCGGCCCCGGGGGAAAGCCTTCTCGACGGGGAAAAAGTAGCCGGAAGGCTCACGAGTGTGGCGGGGTCCCCGCGCCTGGGCTGGGTCGCGCTCGGCTACGTGATGAGAGGTGTGAATATCGGGGCCAAGCTGACGGTCAGCGGCGCCCTGGCTGAGGCGGTCGTCGGGGAGCTGCCGATAAGTGCCCATGGCACAATGCGCCGCTGAGCTGCGGGGTTGTGCCTACACACTCCAAGACCGGCCCGGTTGCCCTGGCACCGGGGTCGGCCTTGGCGGATGGCATGGCCCTCTATGCTTTTGTGGCGCTTGGGTTGCCGGACGGTCTCATCGGGACCGCTTGGCCATCTGTCCGCCACAGCTTCGCTGCACCGCTGGCAGAGCTGGGCATCGTCCTGGTGGTGGGCACCGCCGGGTCGGTGGCCACCTCAGCTGTGGCAGGCCTGGTGCTCCGCCGCTTCGGCCTGGCCCGCTCGGTCATCTTGGCCGGCACCATCGGTGTCCTGGGCGCGGTGGGTATCGTCGTCTCGTCTGGCCTATGGGCGTTTGTGGCTGGTGGTTGTGTCCTTGGCATGGCGGCCGGGTTCCTGGACAGCTCGCTCAATGCGGCCATCGCCCTGGCTGGTCGCAACCGGCTCCTCAACTTGTTACACGGCTGCTACGGCATTGGTACCACGATCGGGCCGCTCGTGGTCACGGCCGCGGTTCTGGCGGGGGATTGGCGGCCTGCTTACGTTGTTCTCGCGGTGGCCGAGACATTGGTAGTGGTGGGGTGGTTGGCGGTTAGGAGGCGGCCTGGTCGGCCAATCCCTGCGGCCGAGGCAGCGCCCCTGTCCGAGGTACCTCCCCTGCCCGAGGCAGCGCCCCTGCCCGAGGTACCTCCCCTGCCCGAGGTACCTCCCCTGCCCGAGGCAGCCGTTGCGGTGAAGGCCGAGGACCGTGGCCCAGCTCGCTGGGCCACGGTCGGCACGGTCTCGCTCGGCCTCGCCGTTTTTGCCGTATACACGGGCTTGGAGGTCTCGGCCGGCCAGTGGGAGCCCAGTTTCGACCGTGGCGTCCTGCACATGAGCACCGGGCTGACCGGCCTGGCCACCTTCGGCTACTGGGGTGCGCTAACCGCGGCCCGCTTCGCACTGGCTGTCCCAAAACGCCCTCTGGCGCCCGCCTTGATAGTGCGGTGGGGCTGCCTGGCGGCACTGGGCGGCACTGGGTTGGTTTGGTGGCGTCCTGACGGGACGATCGTGCTCGCCGGGCTGGTGGTGGTTGGGGCGTCGTTGGCCGGTGTGTTCCCTGCCCTCGTGACCCTCACGCCGGCGCGCGTCGGCGGCAAACTGGCCCATCACGTGATCGGCTGGCAGATTGGCGCCGCCGGCGTGGGTGGATCACTGATCTCGGCGGCCATGGGCGGGATCTTCCAGCGCTGGGGCCTGGTCAACTTCGGACCGTCCCTCGTTGTCGTTGCCGTTGCTCTGGTCATTGGCGCCACCGCCCTGGAAGGAAGGAAACGGGCTTGAAACTAGTGGTAGTCGCCGGCACGGGGACGGGAGTGGGCAAGACATGGGTGGGCTGCCAGCTGGCCCGCCACTTGCAGCGAGCGGGTGCCCGGGTGGCGGTCCGCAAGTTGGCCCAGTCGTTCGGCCCAGAAGAGGCGGGTCGTACCGACGCCGAGCTACTGGCTGCGGCCACGGGAGAAATGGCGTCCGAAGTCTGCCCACCCCATCGCTGGTACTCGCGGCCGATGGCGCCTCCGATGGCGGCCGAGTCCATGGGCCTTCCCGCGTTCAGACTGTCCGAGCTGCTGTCCGAGCTGCACTGGCCCCCGCGGACGGGCCTGGGCCTGGTCGAGGAGGCGGGCGGGCTGGGTTCCCCCCAGGCGGCCGACGCTGATGGCGTTGATGTGGTGAGGGCGCTCAGGCCGGACGCCGTGGTGCTGGTCGCCCCCCCGGGCCTGGGCACTTTGGGCAGCGTGCGCCTGGCGACTTTGGCCATAAGCGACCAGCCCGCCATCGTGTTCCTGAACCAGTTCGAGCAGGGCTGTGAGCTGCACGAACGCAATTACCGCTGGTTGGCCGACGGGCAGGGTCTAGTAGTTGCCACAGCGGTTGCGAACCTGGTCAAGCTGGTGGCTGACCTGAGAGTGAGTTGGGTGGGCGGCCTGTCAGCTGGCGCTGATGGACCACCGGACTGTCAGTGACGCCCCCGGCTCGAGCTCGGTCAGCCCGACGCCGTTGTTGAAGGCATTAGGCAAGCAGGTGTAAGGCTCGATGGCGAGGCCTTCGCGCCGGCCCTCCTCCAAGGTGTCGCCACTGTACAGCTGGAGGTAGCGCACCGGCTCTTCGTAGGTGCAGGTGACACTGAGCGAGCCATCCGGTGACGAAAGCGTCAGACGGCAATGGCCTTCGCCATCACGGACGAGGCCGGTGTAGGTGACGTCCAGTTCCGTGGTGCCAACGGGCGCGGGCCTGCGGAAATCGTAAGGGCCTCCGTCGACCGGGGAGGTCTGGCCCGAGGGTGCGGCCGGGCCCTTGGTGACGAAGATCCGGGTAGCGGGGACCTGCAGGAGGGCATCATCCACGGTCGGTGTCCCCACCGTGAAGTAGGGGTGATGGCCGAAACCGTACGGGGCGGTGCGGTCGGAGAGGTTGGTGGCCGTGGTGCGCATCTCCAGGTTGGGGCCGCGCCACGCGTAGGACTGTTCAAGGGCCAGGCTGAACGGGTAGCCCGGACGAGCCAGGAGCCGGTGCGCCAGGGTCACTGAGCTGGCGCTGCGATCGCTCACCTGCCAGGGGCACCAACGGACGAGCCCGTGGATGGCGGAGTGGGTGACCAGGTCGTCCACCGGGAGCTGATAGGTCTCGCCCTTGTAGCCGTACCGGCCATCGGGTATGCGCCCCGGCCAGGGCACCAGCAGCTGGCCGTGGCACCCGTTACTGGCATAACCGTCTTCCGTGGCCACCGCCAAGAGGTCGGTCCCCGCCACCTGCACCTGGACCAGGCTGGCGCCCTGCTCGGAAACAACTGCTTGCCGGTCACCCTCGGTGATAGGGATCAGCTCACCGGCACGCCAAGACGTGCTGATCGTGGCAGGCAGCATCTTTAGTAGGGTAGCGGTTTTAGGATAGCGGTTTCCGGCCGGGCAATTAACAAAAGCGCTTCCATTCTAGGATAGAACCCACTTCGACTTCGCCGAAGTGGAGGCTCATAGTGACTCTAGCTGATCGCCAGCGACACCGCCTTTGCTGGCGGCAGCAGGACCAGCCACATCAGCTGGTAACTGGCGTGATGGCTGCCGGGTCACCTCGAGGGCCAGCTGGACGGCCCCGGTCAAAGCTTCTTCCACTGCTTGGGAAAGGCCCTCGCCATGATCGAAGTCCTCTCCCTCGATGCCAAGGAGGGCGAGCCTGGCGGGCGCCTGACCGAGCACGCCGGCCAGGCGGTACACATCGAGTATGGATAGGCCATGGGTACTGGGGGGCTGGCCCGCCCCCTCGGGAGCGTCAACCCAAGTAAGCGTCAGGGTGCCCGGGTGAGCGCCCGAGCGTACCGCATCAACGACCAGAGCGAGGTCAGCACCGTCCCAGCAGCCGAGCAGGTCCAAGGGCTCGCCGAATGGCCCGGCGCAGATGACCTCGTTCTCCGCCGTTATGGCCGGGCGGCAAGGTGAACTGAGCAGTTGTTCTAGGCGCTCTACTATCGCCGGACCTGCCCCGTCGTCGCGGCGCAAGGTGTTACCTATCCCGGCCACCACCACCCGGAGGCCAGTCACGGCCGGCGCTCCACCTTTACGTCAAGGAAGTGAGCGGCGCAACTGATGCAGGGGTCGTGGTTGCGCACGGCGACTTCGGCGCGACGGGTTAGCTCCTCAGTGGGCAGGTCGAGCCCGCACTCGGCCACCTCCCGCAGGTCTGACTCGATGGCCAGTTGGTTCTGAGCGGTGGGCGGTACGATGCGCGCCCGTTTGATCAGGCCGCCCGGCCCGATCTCGTAGCGGTGCAGCAGGAGGCCCCGCGGGGCTTCAGTGGCACCTGCCCCCGCAACAACGTCCAAGGTGCCCGGACCAGGCTCCGGACCAGGCGGCACGACCGCGGCCGGCGGGGAAGGCGGCTCGTACTCCTCGATGGTCCGAAGTGCGTCCTCGCAGGCCACGACCAGCTCTAATGCCCGTACCACGATGCTACGGAAGGGGTTGCGGCAGGCACCCCCAATGGCCAGCCCTGCCCGGGAGGCAGCCTCCCTGGCCAGGGGGCTCAGCGTCCCCGAGTTGAGCGCGTAGCGGGCCAGCGGCCCGGTCAAGTAGGGCACGCGTCCGTAGAGGCGGCAGTGCAGGGCGCTGGACCGCTCGACGTGCTCCTCGACCGCCACTTCGGCGAACTGGGCTGGGGTCAGGTCCAGGCCGCTGGAGGAGGCGACCCGCCCGCCCTCGATGGGATAGCGCCCCCTCGCAGGGTCCTGTAGCGCAACGAAGACATAATCCCCCTCGATGTCGGGGAACTCGAAGCGCGATACCCACTCCACCGTCTCCAACGATGCAGCCAGGGCCTGTTGGAGGGGAGCCTTGAGGGTGCGCAGGGCTCCGGGGGCGGGTGCCTTGTAGAACCCGCCGACTTGCACGTTGACCGGGTGCACGGAGCGCCCGCCGACCACCTCCATGAGCTGGTTGCCCACCCGCTTGAGGGCCAGGCCCCGCTTCACCGCCTCGGCTGCGGACGGGCTGAGCGAGGCCAGCTCCACCGCGTCCTGGCACCCGAAGAAGTCGGGTGCATGCAGGAAGTAGATATGGAGCGCGTGGCTCTGGAGCCATTCGCCGCAGTAGAGGAGCCGGCGCAGCGCGTTCACCTGCTCGCTCACCTCGACATCCAAGGCAGCTTCGATGGCGGCACAAGAGCTCATCTGGTAAGCGACCGGGCATATCCCGCAGATACGGGCAGTAATGTCGGGGACTTCGCGGAAGTGGCGCCCGACCAGGAAGGCTTCGAAAAAGCGCGGCGGCTCGTAGATGTTGAGGGCCACGTCGGAGACCGAACCGTCTTGTACGACGACCCGGAGACCGCCTTCTCCCTCCACCCGTGCCAGCGCGCCCACGTCCATCGAGTAGTTGCGTTGGTGGGTCATGAGCCGATCGCCTCCTGTCTCAGGCTCTCTCGGGCGAACTCGGGTGCTCCGGCCGTGAACGTCCTGAACAGCCGTACCAGCTCGCCTGGTTTGGCCCCGTTGGCGGCCAGGCGGGCAGCCAGGGAGGAAGTATTCGCGGTTGCGGCTGGACCGAAGCACCCGAAGCATCCCCGGCCGACGGAGGGGCAGAGCGCCCCACAGCCCGCCCTGGTCACCGGGCCCAGGCAGGGTGTCTTACCTGCCACCAGGACGCAGACGTTGCCTTTGGCCTTGCACTCCTGGCAAACGGAGTAGGTCGGGATGCGCGGAGACCGGCCAGCGAGGTAAGCCGTCAGGACTTCGAGCAGCTGGTAGCGGTCAATGGGACAGCCCGTTAGCTCGTAGTCCACCGTCACGTGGTCCGAGATGGGCGTGGAGGTTTCGAGCGTCTCGATATAGCTGGGGTGGGCGTAGACGGCGCTGACGTAATCGCCCGAGGCGGCGTAATTGCGCAGGCCTTGGATGCCACCTGCCGTGGCGCAGGCACCGATCGTCACCAGGATTTTGGACGCCGCCCGCACCGCCTTCACCCGGTCGGCGTCGTGGGGCGTGGTTACCGAGCCCTCGACGAGCGAAATGTCGTACGGCCCTTCGCCCTCAGCCCGGGTCATTTCCAAGAAATACGAGATCTCGACGGCCGATGTCAGGGCCAGCAGTTCGTCTTCCAAGTTGAGCAGCGAGAGCTGGCAGCCGTCGCAGGACGCGAACTTGAACACCGCCAGGCGGGGCTTGTGCGTGGGGGTGATCACAGCTCGGCCTCTGTCAGCAGCCGGCTGGCCTGGGGGTACGTGACAACCGGACCACTCTTGCAAAGGATGTAAGGGCCGAGCTGGCAGTGCCCGCACAGGCCGGTACCGCACTGCATGTTGCGCTCGAGGGACACCCGAAGCCGGATGGACGTGGGTAGGACGCCTCGCTCGATCAGTGCCTGGATGGCAAAGCGCATCATGACCTCAGGCCCGCAGACCAGGGCCATGGCCCGGTTGGGGTCAAAGGCGGCCTGGTCCACCAGGTGGGTCACCACCCCGACGTTGCCCTCCCAGCCCTCTTCTGCCATGTCCACGGTCACGGCGACCTGGCCGCGCCGGCTCCAGTCCTCCAGATCCCGTTTGAAGATCAGCTGGTCCGGAGTCCGGGCGCCCACCAGTACAACCACCCGGCGGGGCCCCATGGGGAGCCCAGCGCGGTCCAAGAGAGCCTGCACCGCTCCTCGCAAAGGAGCCAAGCCGATGCCGCCCGCCACCACGACGGCGTCGGACTGGGCAAAGTCGTCCAACCCCCAATCGGTGCCGAACGGCCCCCGTACACCCAGCGGCGAGCCGAGCGCGGCGCGGCAGAGCGCACGGGTGACCGCTCCCACCTCGCGGATGGTGTGCATGAGGGGGCCATGCCCCGGCCGGCTGCTGATCGAGATGGGGACCTCGCCCACCCCGAATGCCGTCAGCATGTTGAACTGGCCTGGCTTGAAAGGCAATGGACGGCCTTCGGCGCTCTCCAGGGCCAGCGTTACCACGTCGGGCGCCTCTTGCGCCCGGCCGACCACATGGAACACAGAGGGCGTGAAGGGGCCGTGAGTTGAGGCGGCGAGCCGTGGGTCAGCGAGGGTCATGTTGGCGGTGGGACCTCAAGGTTGGCCGAGGCCGTGCCCGTCGGCCCTGGCCCGGTCCCCATACAGGTCGAGCAGGCGGAGACGGGTCTGTTGGAGGCGTTCGAGGACGACGGGTGTGAACCTCTTGAGCAGCTCGTAACCGAGGCCGGGGTCGCCTTCGAGCTTGTCCCTGAGCCCCGGGCCGTCAATGGCCAGAGCCTCGACCAACTCGACGGCGCGGGCGTCGAACTGCCACAAAAACGGAGGGAAGAGCCAGGAAAGACCGAGGGTCTCGCCGGGGCCGAGCGTTTGTACAAGGAGGTGGCCCTTGCCGGGGGCATGAGCTGATAAGGCCACTTTTCCACGCCGGAGAAGGTAAAAGACCTCGGCGGTCCCTCCTTCGGACAGGATGATGTCACCCGGCTGGAAGGCGACGTGGGATGTGAACGTTGATATCCGTTCCAGAGCTGAGGGCGACAAGCTGGCAAAAAGCGGGTGCGCACCAAGCTCGGAAGCAGTGGAAGGGCTCATCTTTCGCCCGCTCCTTTTGTGGTACTTGCGGCACCGTCGCTGGCGCGAAGGGCCGCTATCTCTTCTGTGATGTCGATGCCGGCCGGGCACCAGGTGATGCACCGGCCGCAGCCGATGCAGCCTGAGGTGCCGAACTGGTCCCACCACCACGAGAACTTGTGGGTGGCCCACTGGCGGTAGCGGGACTTGATGCTAGAACGGACGGGGCCTCCGTGCACGTAAGAGTGAGCTAGGTCCGAGCATGAGGCCCAGGTGCGCTGGCGCCGTACGGTGCCTTGCAGGTCTGTGGTGTCTTCGAAGTTGGCACAAAAGCACGTGGGGCAGACGGCCGTGCAGTTGCCACAGGCCAAGCAGCGCTCGGCGACATCGTCCCAACGCGGGTTCGAAAGGTTGCGGGCCAGGAGCTCGGGCAGGCCGGCATTGTCCACGCTGCGTCCCATGCGGGATGCCGCGCGGGCCAGCAAGTTGACCCGCTCGGCTTCGTCAGCCGGCTGGGCCGGGCGCCCGGGGAGGCCGTCGAGCAACTCGCGTCCCTGCCTGGTACCGGCCAGGGCTAAATATCGGGGGTCTTCGGTCCCCGCGCCCGGCAGCTCGGTCAGCCGGACGTCAAAGCCGTGGCTCGCACCGGGACCGGTACCCATGGAAACGCAGAAGCAAGTATTGGCGGGGTGCGTACATTCCGCTACGACGAGGAAGGCACCGCCGCTGCGCCTTTGAAACGTAGGGTCGGCAGCCGACCCGTTGACCAGGGCCCGTCCAAGCACATCCAGGCCAGCCAGGTCACATGGCCGCGCTCCGATCACGGCCACTGGGGCGGCCTCGTCCGGCACCTCTTCGACCACGTAGCCCGGTGGCTTGGCCGTCCAGATGGTCGAGCGCGGAGGGAAGACTTCAGCCTTCACCGACTGGGGGCCTACCGCCCAGTCGAACAGATTGTGGCTACCGGTCTGGTTGAGACTGTAACTACCGGGAGCCTGGTTATCCTGCCAACCCTTGGGCAGTTCCGCCGTGCCCTCGACCTCTCCCAAAATGATGGCACCGTCGCGGACCACGGGCCCGAGCGCCCGGTAGCCGCGGGCCAGGAGAGCCTTGACCAGTTGCTCCAGTTCGTCGGGGCCGATTACTACACCGGCGCTCATCATCTAGACCGTACGTGGCCGGCCCATCGGCAATAAGGGCCTAAGGTCCCACGTCGGTGGGCCATAAGGGCCCGACGATGTCTATGAGCGTGTGCCACTGCGGCGGGATGCCGGCAGGCTGGTCAGGGGCTCGTGAGGGGCGCTAGCCCGTGGCGGTGGCCCATGGCCCCAGGCGATGTGACCTTGGGCCCCAGGGGGGAAGGGGTAGGGGCGCATAACTTGTCTAAAAGCAGCCCGGAGGCGACAACGGGGTCACCGCCATGAGGGTCGCGCACCGCAGACAGGAAGGCTTAGTAGCTCATGGTCGCAACACCGGCTCGTACGCTCTCGCCCCCGAGCGATGACAAACGCTGGCGTCAGGTCGAAGTGCGTATGCGGCGGCTGGGCCACCGCCCCGACGGGCTTATCGAAGTCCTGCACACCGTCCAAGAGCTCTTCGGCTTCTTGGACGACAGCGCCTTGGCCTTTGTCAGCCAGTCGCTTTCAGTGCCGCCGAGCAAGGTATATGGCGTAGCCACGTTCTATTCGCATTTCATGCTTAAGCCTCAGGGCGAGCACACATGCGTGGTATGCACCGGGACGGCCTGCTACATAAATGGGGCGGGTGCCCTTCTGGCCAAGCTCAAAGAGCGGCTGGGCTTGGAGGCCGGCGGCACCACGGCCGACGGTAAGCTCTCCCTCCTCCAAGCGCGTTGCTTGGGTGCTTGTTCGATGGCGCCGGCCGTGGTCGTGGACGGAGAGGTCCACGGCCGGGTTACCCCGAGCTCGATCGCTGTTCTGGTGGAGGCACTATGAGCACCATCGAGGACGCCCGGGCGCCGGGCGAGGGGGCACGCCGGAGGCCGCCCGAACCCCTCGTCCCCGAGGGCGAGCGGCGCGTTTCGGCCAACGTCTGCCAGGCGGCGGGGTGCCTTTCCATGCAGTCAGACCTAGTGCTCGGGGCGCTGCGCGACCGGGTCGAGGCCGCTGGTCTCTCCGACGTTGCCGTCCGGCGGGTTGGGTGCCTGGGGCTGTGCGCGGCCGGGCCGCTCGTCGAAGTACCCGAGCTGGGAAGGCTATTTGACCACGTTCAGCCAGATGACGGGGCAGCCTTGGACAGCCTGGTGACCACCTTGTCGGGTGGCGAGCCGGGAGGCCAGGCCATGGCCAAGGAGCCGTTTTTTTCCCATCAGGTAAAAGTTGTGCTCGAGCGTTGCGGCCAGGTGGACCCGGAACGGGTGGAAGATTACCTGGACGCGGGCGGGTACGAAGCTTTGACCAAGACTGTGACCACCATGTCGCCCGAAGAGGTGATAGCCGAAGTGGTGCGCAGCGGTTTGCGGGGAAGGGGCGGCGCGGGTTACCCCACGGGCCTCAAGTGGACGACGGTGGCCAAAGCCACCTCCCACGATGGCAAGTTCGTGGTCTGCAATGCCGACGAAGGCGACCCTGGGGCCTTCATGGACCGCAGCGTCCTCGAGAGCTGCCCGCAGCAAGTGCTCGAAGGGATGGCCATCGCCGGCTACGCCGTGGGGGCACAGCACGGTTATGTATACGTGCGGGCCGAGTACCCGCTGGCGGTAAAGCGCCTCAACAGCGCCATACGCCAAGCCGAGCGTAGCGGTTTTTTGGGCAAGCAGATAGCGGGGACGGACTTCGAGTTCCATGTGGAGGTCCGCATAGGCGCAGGCGCGTTCGTTTGCGGCGAGGAGACGGCGCTCTTGGCCTCCATCCAGGGAGGCCGGGGTACCCCCCGGCCCCGGCCCCCCTACCCGGCCGCCTCGGGCCTCTGGGGCCGGCCAACGCTTATAAACAATGTGGAAACATATGCCAACGTCCCGCCCGTGGTCATGCGGGGTGGGGAATGGTATGGCTCCATCGGCACGGGCAAGTCCAAGGGGACTAAGGTTTTTGCGCTGGCTGGTGCGGTCGTGAACACCGGTCTCATTGAGGTGCCCATGGGGCTCAGCCTGCGCCAGATAGTCTTCGACATCGGCGGCGGGTTGGTGGGCGGCAAGAAGTTCAAAGCCGTCCAGACTGGCGGGCCTTCGGGCGGGTGCCTGCCCGAGGAGCTTTTGGACATGCCCATCGACTACGAGTCGCTTGCGCAAGCGGGTTCGCACATGGGCTCGGGCGGCATGATCGTTATGGATGAGTCCACGTGCATGGTGGACGTGGCCAAGTACTTCATGGACTTCTGCCGTGAGGAGTCGTGCGGCAAGTGCCTGCCCTGCCGGGCCGGCACGGTGCAGATGTACGGGTTGCTGGACAAGATCACCCGGGGCCGGGGCACCCGCCATGACCTCGACACCCTCCAGAGCCTGGCCGAAATGGTCCGGACGACCAGCCTGTGCGGCTTGGGCCAGGGTGCCCCCAACCCGGTGTTCTCCACGCTGCGCTATTTCCGGGACGAGTACCTGGCCCACATAGACGACCACACCTGCCCCGCCGGGGCATGCCGACTAGATGGTGGTGAGCGATGAGCGACGAGGTACGCACCCTGGTGATAGACGGCAGGGACGTGGCCGGTGCTTCCGGCCAGAGCATCCTGTCGGTGGCCGAAGAGAGCGGCGTTTTCATCCCTGCCTTGTGCCACCTTGCTGGCCTCTCTGAGGTCGGTTCGTGCCGGCTCTGCATGGTGGAGGTCGAGGGGACGGCCAGGCTCGTAGCTTCCTGCGTGACGGCGGTCGAAGAAGGCATGAAGGTTACAACCACCTCCGAGCGGCTCCTGGCGTACCGGCGCCGGGCCATCGAACTGCTCTTCATGGAGCGCAACCACGTTTGTTCGGTCTGTGTGGCCGACAACCACTGCGAGCTGCAGGAGCTGGCCAAGACGTTGGGCGTAACCCACTTCGAACTGCCCCCGTTGCACCCGGCATGCGACGTGGACGCCACCCACGAGCGCTTCGTGCTCGACCACAACCGCTGCATCCTTTGTGCTCGCTGTGTGAGGGTCTGCGACGAGATCGAGGGGGCTCACACCTGGGACATCCGAGGCCGGGGCACGGGCGCCCGCCTCATCAGTGACCTGGGAAAGCCCTGGGGCGAGTCGACCACCTGCACCAGTTGCGGCAAGTGCGTCCAGGTTTGCCCAACCGGGGCACTTTACGAGAAGGGCAGGTCGGTGGCTGAGGGCAAACGCCACCGGCCCTACGTGCCCTTCCTGGTGGCGACCAATGCCCTCGGGACCGGGAGACAGCTATGACTGCTGAACACAAGGCCCGGGTCGCCACGACCTGGCTGGATGGTTGCTCGGGTTGCCACATGTCGTTGCTGGACATGGACGAGCGCCTGCTCGAAGTGGCGGAGCGGGTCGAGCTCGTTTACGGCTGCCTGGTCGACGCCAAGGAGTTCCCCGAGGACGTGGACGTGACCCTGGTGGAAGGAGCGGTGTCGAGCGAAGAAGATCTCCGCAAGATCCGCGAGGTGCGGGCCCGTACCCGTGTGCTCGTGTCGCTCGGGGACTGCGCGGTAACGGCGAACGTACCCGGGATGCGCAATCCCTTCGGCCCAGGGCCGGTACTGGAGCGCGCCTATTTGGAAAACGTCACCCTCAATGCGCAGATCCCCCATGGTGCGGTACCGGCACTGCTGGCGGAGTCACTGCCGGTGCACGCGTACGTGCCAGTCGATGTGTTCGTTCCTGGTTGCCCGCCTTCGGCCGACCTGATCTTTAGCGTGATCATGGACCTGGTCGAAGGGCGCCTGCCCCAAGTACAGGGAACGGCCCGCTTTGGCTGACAACGGCGATGGGTTTGGGGCGCAGCGCCAAGACCGGCCCCAAGGAAGGACGTGCTGTGGGTGAGATAGTCATAGAACCAGTGACCCGGATCGAGGGTCATGCCAAGATAACTGTGCAACTGGACGAGGCGGGGGAGGTGGCCGACGCCCGCTTCCATGTGACCCAGGTCCGCGGGTTCGAGCGCATTGCCGAGGGCCGTCCCGTGCACGAAATGCCCTCTCTGATGGCCCGGATCTGCGGTATATGCCCGGTCAGCCACCTGGTGGCGTCGGCCAAAGCCTGCGACGAGATCCTGGGCGTGAGCATCCCTCCCGTGGCCACCCTGCTGCGCCGGGTGATGAACTTGGCCCAGATCGTCCAGTCCCACTCTCTCAATTTTTTCCACCTTTCGAGCCCGGACCTGCTGCTTGGGTTCGACTCTCCACCGGCGCGGCGCAATATCTTGGGGGTGGCAGAAAGGGCACCGGAACTGGCCCGCGATGGCATAGCACTACGCCGGTTCGGTCAGCAGATAATCCAGCGGCTGGGCGGGCGCCGGATCCACCCGGCGTGGATTGTCCCGGGCGGGGTGAGCGCTCCCCTCGAGGTGTCCCAGCGAGACGCCATCCTGGCCGAGGTACCCGAAGCCCGCGCTCGAGCGGCGCGGACGCTCAAGTGGTACAAGGACAACCTGGCGTCCTGGGCTGAGGAGGCGGCCCGTTTTGGCAATTTCCCATCGTTGTACCTGGGTCTTGTCCAC
>JAKAWM010000279.1 GCA_021827285.1 Actinomycetes bacterium
CCATTCCTGTAACCGGCCGTCGGCAGCCACTTTTGGCTCGTAAAGCCTCCCTAGAGCCGTCTTCAGCTGTGCTCTCAATGCCTCGTCTAAGCCCAAGGCCTCCGAGGCCGCGATGCAATGGCGGAAGAGATCCCTAGCCAGCCACATGTCCATCGTTGACGCGGCGCTAACGGCAGCCTCCCTGCCGTCAGGAGCCACAAACCGGTTCTCCGGCGAGGTGGATGGGCAAGTGACCAACTTCCCGCCGGGTCCTTCGACCAAGTAATCCAACAAAAAGATGGCCGCACCGCGCATGGCTGGATAGGCGCGTTCGAGGAAGGAGCGGTCCTCGGAAAAGGCATAATGCTCCCATAAGTGCTGGCACAACCAGGCGCCGCCCATCTGCCAGTTGACCCAGTACGGGTGAGCTTCCTGGTCGCCGGTCGGCCAGGTCGAACGCCAGAGGTCCACATTGTGGTGGGCAACCCAGCCCCCACAGCCATAGACCTCGGTGGCTGTGCCAGCCCCGGCTCTTGAGAGGTCGCTTACCAGCTCCATGAGGGGCACGTGGCACTCAGCCAGGTTGGTTGTCTCCGCCGGCCAGTAGTTCATCTCGGCATTTATGTTGGTGGTCCAGTTGCAACTCCATGGTGGCCGGACGTGGACATTCCAGATCCCTTGCAGGTTGGCAGCTTGGGTGCCCGGACGGGAGCTGGCTATAAGAAGGTAGCGGCCGAAGTGAAACAGGAGTGCGCACAGGCCTTCATCGGTGGCACCGTCGCGGGCAGCCTGAAGCCGTTCGTCGGTCGGCACCTGGCTTGGTTGGTCCCGCCCGAGTTGCAGCCAACACCGCTCGAAAAGCACCCGGTGCTCACGTACATGCCTATCCCTCACAACCTCGTAACGGTCGGCCAGAAGAGGGGAAAGCACCTCCCGGCAGGCCTGCTGGAGCTCGGCCCGGCCCTCGATCAAGTCCTCCCCGTAGCCTCTGTACCCGGTGGCAGCCGTCACCAGCACCGCGACCGCCTCGGCACCCTTCACCAGGATCGGGCCACTGCGAACCGGCTGGACCGATCCACCCTCCACGACGACCGTCAAACCGGCGACAAACCGCATGCCGGAGCCTTTGTCGTAGACAATGGCCGGATCCCTGTCCCAGTAGTCAGGCACCACGTGCAGCGGCGCCCTGCCCTCCAACCAGGCCATCGCAGGGCCCTCGTTGGACCGCTCGCTTGGGTGAGGAGTTGCCAGGTCCAGCGCCATGTTCAGCCTCGCCGGCCCGTGCACCCGAAAGTGCATTACAAAGGCATGGTCGGGAGCGGAGACGAAGGCCTCTCGCAAGTACAAGCTCTCGCCCGCCTCGTAGCTGACCGACGCCACACCCTGCTGAAGATCCAACGACCTCTCGTAATTGCGGACCGCCCCGGCCCCCTCGAGATCGACGCTCAGCCACCCCATCGGTTGATAGGACTCGTTGAAGGACCCTTGGAAACCCCTGACTATGGTGTCGGCCTTGGCATACGCACGTCTCTCGAGCACAGCTGAGCGCAAATCGGCCAGTAAGGCGGTCGGATTGTCAACCCGGGCCGTCCGTGGAGTGCCGGACCACAGGGTGTCTATGTTGAGGTCAGCTCTCTCATGGAAGTGCCCACCCCACAACATGGCACCAAGACTGCCATTGCCGAGCGGCAGCGCCTCGAGCCACTCGCGCGCCGGCTGCCTGAACCAAGTCCGAAACTCCATGCCCTATCCGATCTTATACCTAGAGCCCACCGAGCTCCCTTTGCTAATGCAAAGTGGTCGACCAGCACGGTCCTTTCCCGTCAACCGCGGGGGGTGGGCGCGACCGGGCGTCTATCCGGACGCCGTACCAAAGGCCCTCCAGGGGCCGTTGTGGCCGTAGCCACTTCCGCTGTCGTCGTAGCCACTTCCGCGGCCAAAAGCGGGGACAGCTGAGCGGCTGGTGCCGGGGGAGAGAACAGGTACCCTTGCCCCAGCGGGCACCCGAGCTCGCGGAGAAACTCGGCCTGCCAGCTGGTTTCAACTCCTTCGCAGATAACGTCGAGCCCTAGGTTCATGGCCAGCGCCGTGATGACCCGTACCAGCTCGGCGGCTCGGCCGTCGGGGTCTTGTTTCAGCCGGGCGACGAAACCCCTATCGATCTTCAAAGCGTCCACGGGGAGCCAGTGAAGCGCTTCCAGCGAGGTCTGGCCCGTGCCGAAGTCATCGATGTACACCAGCGCGCCACGGTCGTGTAGTGCCTGGATCAACCCGAGAGCACGCTCGGGATCGTTCATAATGACGCCTTCGGTGATCTCGAAAATGAGGCGCTCGGCACTGACCCCCTCATTGTTGAGGACTTCCTCAATTTGGGGGATGAGGCGCGCGTCCCAGAACTCCCGGTGGGACAGGTTGACACTGAGGCGCAGGGCGGGACCCATGCGTCCTTCTCTTTCCCAGGCGACGATCTGGCGGCAGGATTCGCTGAGCACCCAACGTCCCAGCGGCACGATCAGCCCGGAGTCCTCGGCCACCTCCAAAAACTCGGCCGGCCCTATCAGCCCGTGCCCGGGCCGCCGCCAACGCACGAGGGCTTCAAGTGACGTCACGCGCTGGTCACACATACGTACCATTGGCTGGTAATGCAGTTCGAGTTGACCGTGGTCGATGGCATAACGCAGCTCCGTCTCGGTCTTTAGACGGTCGAGCACCTTCAGGCGCATGGAAGCGTCGAAAGTGGCAAATGTGCCCCGCCCGGCAGCTTTCGCCTGGTACATGGCGATGTCCGCGTCGCGCAAGACTTCCTCAGGGCTCTCATATCCTGTTGCGCTGCTAGCGACCCCAATGCTTGCCGTCACTACGACGTCATTGCCGCCAAGTGGGTAAGGCTGGGCGAGAGAGCGGAGTAAGCGGTCAACGACATGGTCAACGGGTGCCACATCCAACATGTCTAGGAGCACCGC
>JAKAWM010000280.1 GCA_021827285.1 Actinomycetes bacterium
CACTTACGCCGTTGGTGGTGCCGACGTACACCGATACCGAGTCGGCCAGGTTCGTGAAGGCGGCGAAGGTCCCAAAGACTGAGAACTCGCTCAGGTGGAAGAGCTCGCCGGCCTGGGCCCCGCTGTGGGCATAGCCGGCGACGACAACCGGCAAGCTGCCGCACCGGGCTACGCCGTCGGCGGGGGTGCCGCTCGTGAAGCCGGCCGCACTGGGGTTCTCGAAGGTGATCCCGCTGTACTGGCTCGAGATCTGGGTGCCGGGCGAGTAGGCCTCGAAGTCCACGGTAGTGGTCACGTCGGCCGGGTGCAGGACGGCGCCCGCCTCCGGCGTCGCCAGAGCGCCGAGGGTGAGGGCGGCGACCGCCACGGCCAGCAGGCGGCTACGCATCATTGTCCCAGCTTTTTGAGGACGGGCAGGGTCACGACCACGGTGGCGTGCGCCGGGAGGTAGTTGGCAGCCGCGACTATGGCCGTGTAATGGCCCGCGGCCATCCCGGCCGGGAAAGTGATGGTTGCTAGACCGCCGGGCCCAGTGGTGGCTTTAAGTCCCTTGCCGGGGATGGCCACCGTGGCTCCCAGGACCGGGTCGCCCACGTCGGTGACCTTGAAAGTGACGCTGTGCGCCTTCAGGTTGTCGAAGTTGGCAGACGTGGGGCTCACGGCAAGAGGCACCATGACTTGGGTCACGAAGTCTTTGGTGGCGATGTTCGGTTTCGTTACAGTGCATTGCATGGCCACGTCCAAGCGACCCCAATTGCCACCGCCCAGGCCGATCAGGGGCGAGTAGCCCCAGCAGGGCGTGGGATAAGTCCTAACGGGACCGAAGACGGTGTCGGCCTCGTTGGTCCGTACGACGGAGATAGCTTCATTCTTGGCTGTCTCCCAAGCCAGCCAGAGCCGTCCGCCCGGCCCCGCCGATATCGCCATGTCGGAGGAAGCTTGGCCGGGGCCGTTGAGGGCGACCGCGGGCGTGGTCATCGCCTTGGGCGCTCCGACCCTCCACAACACAACGTTGCAGTTGGGAGTGTTCGAGCAGTAAGCGAGGAACACGCCGTGGTGGGTGTTGGTGCCGGCGAAGGCGAGGTTGCCCCATACTGGAAAGAAGACCTCGGCTGACTGCAGGCCCGAGCCCGGTGCCTTCATGATCGGCCCATTGGCGCTCAGGTCCCTTACGTAGAGGCCATCGCCGCCTTTGGCGAAGATTTGCGACCAAGCAACAAAGGCATCCCCGCTGCCTCCCAGATCGGTCAGCTCAGCGCTGTGGCCGGCGGTCGTCGGATAGGGCAAGGCAAACGACGAGGAATGCGGCAATTTCGGGGACGGGGGTACCCCCGGCTCTTGGTGGAGCATGAAGTAGAGGTGGTTGCCGAAGACCTGCTCGGCCGAAAACGCCCCCCCTTTGAGGGCGGTGGCCCCACCTATCGGCACCACCCCGCAAGGGTTGGTCAGCGACCAAGGTTGCAGGCTCCACGGGACGGTGGGGCCGAGAGCACCCACGACGCAGTCGGCCCCGTAGGCATCACCCTTCTTGGTGCTGCGACCACCTTCGAAGATGACCAGAGGTAGCGAACCGGCGGCTACGAGCGTCGGTTGCCAGGACAGCCCCTGCCAGTAGTTCGTCCCGAAGATGCTGGCCGGCCCGGCTGTGACCGCTCCGTAGGGCGAGAGGCTGGCTTCGTAATAGGTCTGGACCAGCTTGTTGCCTTTCGGGTGGCTCAGCCACAGGACATAGGCGCGTCCGTTGGGGAGCTCGAGTACGGCGGGCGTACCGCCGAGAGGCTGTGGGAGGTTGGCGGTGAGCTCGGTCCAGGCGCCGAGCGTGGGCGCCGCAACCGCTTCGGGGACGGCGGTTGAAATGGCGGTACCGGCAGCCAAAAGCGCTGTGCATGTGCCGATAAGGGCACCGGCATGGCTGCGACGCCAGGTCCATGTTCTTGGTCGCGCTCGAACTCTGCCAAGACGGGCAACCGGGACCACCGTCGTGTTGGGCTCGAACATTTGGGCACCTTTCTCTCTTTGTCGGTTGTTGTTGTGACCTGCGGCTTAGGGCTGAGCAGTTTCTTGAGCACTTCCCTGCCCATCAAGAAGGCCGAAACATAAAGTCACCCGGCACCGGGTGCGTTGGGGAGGGCCCCGCTTTCTCCGGGGCCAGGCCCTCCCGCCTTGGTGCCCGTGGTGGTCGCAGCCGCTCCCGCAGGCGTTCGGCCAGCGCCTCGCGCAGCCCGGAGACGAGCTCGTCCTGGTCCGCAAAGGGCCGGGTGCCCGACTCGGGCCCGGCGTCGATGACGCCGTGCAGATCCAGCGCCGCGCTAGGAGCCGCCTCCTCCGGCAGGCCCAGTGGTCCGGGCTCCTCGGGCACCCACAGGCGGATCAGGAAGCTTTCCATTGGGAGCATCATCTCCAGGAGCGTTTGAACGCCCTTAAGGTTTCCTTTGGGTCAGCCCTGACGCCGACGGTTACCAGGTACGAAGGCGCTGGGTGAGGCCCTTTGCCT
Organism: Actinomycetes bacterium; assembly: GCA_021827285.1. Taxonomy (GTDB): domain Bacteria; phylum Actinomycetota; class Acidimicrobiia; order Acidimicrobiales; family Palsa-688; genus JAKAWM01. Next base: position 2,495 of record JAKAWM010000280.1, read on the forward strand.
TTGGTCCCGTCACCTGCGCCACGCAGGCCCGCCGCCACTAGGATCATCCCGGGACACGAAGGCATATGGAGAGTTCCTCGGGGGTACCTTCGACGTTGGCGGTAAAACTGGTGGCGCCTGCGCTCGGGCCGGCGTACCTGCGCCGGCCACGCCTGGAGGCCCTTGTCCCCGAGGTGATGAGCAGACGGCTAACGCTGCTAGTGGCCGGGCCGGGCTTTGGCAAGTCGACGGTGGTGGCCTCATGGGCGGGGTCGTGCAACGCAGTGTGGTACTCGCTCGGTGCCGAGGACCGGGCCCTGCCAGCGCTGGCTCGCGGGATTATTGACGCCTTCCGGCTGCGCGTCCCGGCACTGCCTCCTGAGCTGGCCGGAGCCTTTAGCTCTGGCGGGGCACCACAGTTCGAGGCCGATGGATCG
>JAKAWM010000281.1 GCA_021827285.1 Actinomycetes bacterium
TCAAGCCGGCCGAGTTCGTCATCTTCCGCATCAGCCAGCAAAAGCAAACGGCCTAGCCATAACAGGAGCACAGTAAATGCCTTTAGCCAACATCATCAAGGAAGACCCGCTCGTAGTAAACCACTTCTTCTTGGAGATCGACGGAGAGGTGATCAGCCAGCTGTCCGAGGTGAGCGGCCTCGATGTCGAACTCGAGGTCACAGATGTCGCCCAGCAGCTGCCCAACGGCCAGTACTCCCAGCGCAAGGCCTTCTCGAAGCCCAAGTGGACGGGCGAGATCAGTATCAAGCGCCTCGCCCCTCTGGACGCGACCAAGGACGCACTGTGGAAGTGGTTCGAGGCCATCCGTAACAAAGGGATGTCGATAAGCGCGCTCAGCGACCAGCGCAAGAACGGGTCGGTCGTGATCTACGACTCCTCGCTAAAGGAGATCTCCCGCTGGAACTTCACCAATGGGTGGCCATCCAAGATCGCCCAAGACGCGGTCTCGGTGGGCGGCAACGACCCCATTTTCGAAACCGTCACCATCCAGCACGAAAAGCTCGACCGGGTGAAGTGAGCAGGGCGTGAGCGCGCTTAGAACCGAGTACGAGTTCGTGCTGCCCCGGGGTTACCTGGACTCAGAGGGCAACCTCCACAAACGCGGCACCATGCGGCTAGCCACGGCACGCGACGAGCTCGAACCTTTGCGCGACCCCACGATCAACTCGGCCGACGACCCTCGCCTCACCATCCTCGTCTTGGCCCGGGTGGTCCGAACGCTGGGAACCTTGGATCTCGTAACCGCTCACGAAATAGAGGGCCTGTTCGCGGCTGACCTGGCTTACTTGCAGGACTTCTACGGCGTTATCAATTTCGGGGCCCCAGCCGACATTGATGCCATGCTGCAGGCCCAAGAGGAAATGGAGCGCTCCGCGCGCCAGGGCGCCTCCCGCGCCGGCGACAAAGCGGCGCGCTCCTTGACCTCTTCCACCGATCCGGGGACATCCGCGGCACAGGCCTCCGCCAGCGACGCCGGCAACGGGCAGGCCGACGAGGGGGCGGGGGTTCATCCCACCCCCAGCGGGCGGCGCGCCGCCATAGAGGAGGTACCGACCAGCCCGAGATGATGCGGTACCCTACCGAGGCCCTCTGGCAGGAGATCGTCTATCTGGCCTACCACCTGCACTGGCCCCTCGACGACCTGTTGGACCTAGAACACGCAGACCGGGCGCGCCTCGTGCGTGGCGTGGCTGCCCTCAACGCCCGGGCATGGGAGGCGGTGCGTAGCCAGTGAGCCAGCAAGCGGATGACTTCAAGGGGATAATCCCGGTCGGCAACCAGTTCATCTTCGAAGTCGATGGCGTACAGATCGGCGTCTTCGGGGAAGTGTCTGGACTGGAGCTACACGTGGGCGTCGAGGAATACCAAGAGGGCGGGGAGAACGGCTACGTCCATAAGTTCCCGGGCCGTATCACCTGGCCCCACATCGTAATGAAGGCTGGGGTTACCAACAGCGACGCCTTATTCCAATGGGTGTCCAAGTCTTCAGGCGAAGGCTTCGCATCCGCGGGCAACAAACTGACCCGCTGCAGTGGGGCCATAACCGCCATTGGTACGGACGGCAAGCGCCTACGGGCTTGGGAGGTCCAAGGGGCCTTCCCTGTGCGCTGGACCGGCCCACGGTTCACCGCCGGCTCCAGCGAACCACTCCAAGAGGAGCTGGAAATAGCCCATCACGGCTTCAAGTCCCACACCTTCAGCGGCACCTAGCGGCGGAGCACCGTCATGACCAGCCGCACCCCGACCACAACTGACGCTCTCCTGCCCGATGAGCCTGGCCGGCCGGATGAGCCCCGGCACCCTCTGGGCCGGGAAGCCGGCCAGCGCTTCAGCTTCTCGGCTTGGGGCCGGCCCAAGGGGTGGCCTATCTCATCACCGCGGCGGATCGGAGCCCTGGCCGCGGGCAGCGTCTCTTTCGGCTCGGTGGTGGGCCGTTCCTTGGCTAGTCGGCGGATCCTGGGCCAGCCGGTGCCCATTGCGGCCGGGAGCACCGCTCGCTTTCCCGTCCGCCCTCCCGACGAATACCTGCCCATCGCTGGAGAACGAAGGCGCTTTTCCGTCTCCACGTCGGATGCCGAACGCCGTATGCGCAGCTGGTGGGAAGTGCAGGAACGTATGAGTGGCCAGTTCATCGGGCGCAACCACCAACGGCGCGCGCCGCTGGGCCTGCCTCGTGCCAGTTCCCGTGCCGGCCAGTCGCGCGTGGGCCGCCAGACTGGCCCTGCCGGAGCGGCACAGCGGATGTTGAGCCAGACCGTTTTCGTCTCCAACCCCAGGGAGGTGACGGCGTCCGGGCGCATGTTGACCGGCCACGACCGCCAAGCCGTCCGCAGTGGCAACCCCGCTGCTCACCCCCCACCTGCCGTTCTGGCACTCCCCGGCGACCGCAGGCCGGGCACGCTGCTTCGAAGTGGTCCCGGTGTCCAGCGCGCCCGCTCGGGCAAAGTCGCGGGCGTGAGGGCCAAAGCCAACCCCAGCCGCCCTTATTTTCTCCGGGCTGGGCCTGGACCGGGCTTAGGCCTCGAGATTGGCCCCGGACCCAACGCCTCGTCTTTGGTCCCAGCTCCTGTTCCCAACGACGCCAGCGCCCTAGTGCGCGGGCACAGGACGATAACGCCGGCCGCTGGTTGGGCGCTGGGCTGGCGGAGCGGCCCCCAACCCGACCCAGCGCCACCGGTTGTGCTGGTGCTCGCCGGTACCCCGGGCTTGCGGGTGTCTCGGCGAGCCATGGCGCGCCCGGGGCTCAAGGCGGCAGGCCAGCCAAACCGACCGGCGCGGTTGGGACAGCCGGACCGTCACCTGCCTC
>JAKAWM010000282.1 GCA_021827285.1 Actinomycetes bacterium
CCAGGAACGCTGACCCGAGGCGAGCGTGGCCATCTGGGCGCCCAGCGCGACCAGGCTCTTACCCGAGCCTGTAGGCGTGCCCACGATGACGTGGTCGCCCGCCAGCACGGCGAGGAGGGCCTCCTCCTGGGCGGGGTAGAGGCGCAGGCCCCGGGCGTCGGCCCAGTGGCTGAAGGCGTCGAGCAAGCCGTCCGGGCCCGGGCCGGCGCTGGCGAGGTAGTCGGCTAATGCTGTCATCGCACCCAGTGGCGTGGCATACTACGACCACTCTCCTAGTGAAAGGTCCACGGTGAGCAACTTCGAGCCTCCGAGCCCTGGCCAAGGCTGGGGCACACCGCCACCGGGCGGCCAGCCACCTTACACCCCCGGCCAGCCAGGGGGTGGGTGGGGGTCTCCCCCCGGCGGCACACCACCGCCTTATGGAGGGCAGCAGTTACCACAATACGGGCAGTTCGGCGGGAGCCAGGGCAACTGGGGATCCACTCCCACCACCGGCCAGCTTGCCGACTGGGGGTCACGTGCCGGTGCCTTTCTAATTGACTGGGTCATGATCTTCATCCCGAGCTTGATCCTCGACATCCTCACTGGGGCGACCGGAAGCGTTGTCTTCGAGATCCTGGGCTATTTCTGGGGTATCGGTATGTGGGTCTGGTTCTCGGTCCAGGTGGGCACCACCGGCACCTCGCCGGGCATGCGGACGGTGGGGCTCAAGTGCGTGGGCAAGTCCACTGGCCAGACCCTGGGCGCGGGGATGGCCATCGCCCGCTGGCTTCTGCACATCATCGATTCCCTGATCTGCCTCATCGGCTGGCTTTTCCCCTTGTGGGACTCGGAGCGCCAGACCTTGGCTGACAAGATAATCGGCTCGGTAGTAGTGAGGGAACCTGCTCAGGGCTTTAGCCTGATGCCCAAGCGCTAAGCGGGTTCAAAGATGGCCCCGGCCGCCACTTCTACGTCAGGCCTCCCAGTGGCCGTGGCTCCTAGGGGAGCCTGCCGGTTGCTTTGGGCACGACCGCTGGCAGTGGGCAGCGGGTTGGGGCTACTTGCCGGAGCGGTGGCGCTGGTCAACCCCTTTGAGCACCACCTTTGGCCCCCCTGCCCCCTCCACGCCATGACCGGTCTCTGGTGCCCCTTTTGTGGGGGTACCCGCGCCGTGTGGGCGCTGGCCCACTTGCGGCTAAGGCTGATGCTGCATGAAAACGCCCTCTTGCCCCTGATCGTTGTGGTCGTCGCTTGGGGTTGGGCCGCCTGGCTGGGGCGTGCAACTGGCCGCTGGCGGCTTCCCGACCCTCGCGGTCGGACATTCGACCTGGTGATGGGGGCTGTCCTGCTTGCTTTCGTCGTCTTGCGCAACCTGCCCTGGCTGGGAGTGCTGGCGCCGCTGGCAAAGCCCTGAGCCGAACTGCCGCTCATACGGTGCACCGGTCAAGCAGTGCCGCCGGTCGAGCGGGCCCGCCGGTCGGTGCGGACCCGCCGGTCATGCCGTTGGCACCGGTTAGGCTGGCGTCGAGATGCCCACCCCACCGCGAGTGGCCTCGCCGTAGCGGAGCTTTTCGTGTTCGAGATCGAGCCGCGAGATCCCTGAACGCGCGGACAGGGCAGCCTCATCCAGGAGGGCGGCCGGGACGATCCAAGCAACTTCGAACTCGATGCCGTCTGGGTCCTGGGCGTAGATGCTCTTGGTGGTGCCATGATCGCTGGCTCCGATCAATGCCCCCACGCCGGCCAGCTGCTTTGCCAGCCTGTCCAGCTCGGCTAGCGTGTCCACCTCCCAGGCCAGGTGGTAGAGGCCGGGCGCGCGCTGACCCGCACCCGCGGGCATGGCGGCAGTGGGCCCAATCGTGAAAAGCCCGAGGTCATGGTCGTTGGTCGAGCCGGGAGCGCGCATGAACACTGCCCCGGGGAACCCGAGCGGCAGGCGTTCGAACCCGAGGACCGACCCGTAAAAGCTGGCCGAACGTTCAGCGTCGGTTACATAGAGGACGGCGTGGTTCAGCCGCTGCACGGGCACCTTGCCTTTATAGCTCCTCGGGTGGGCTACCGGCGACGAGTGGTCCTCTCCCTGAGCCCTGCCTCAGGTGGAGCTTGTGCAGCCCCGATTGGCTATGGTCAGCCGTGCCTCAACTAGGCTTCGTTAGGATGAAAGCGCGAGCCGTCACCTTGGTTACTGGCCTGGTCAGCGCGGCCATGGCGCTCAGCGCTTGCGGCGTGTCAGTGGCCAAAGGGGCTGAAAACGCCTCCACCCACCCGGCATCGGGCATATTTGTCTCGCCAACTGTGGGAGGAGGCGACATATCGGCCAAACCGGCTCCGTTGCCCCCATACCGGGCCCCGTCAAACACACCTCCACCGGTGCTCCCACCGGGCCAAGCGGCGGCCGTTTCCGCCATCAAGGGCGCGGTGACCAATGGGTGCTGGCAAAATGCCAATGCCGGCAATGTCTACGGTGCTTACGACCAGAACTTTTGGTGGCAGGGTAGCTGCGGCGACACCATCGGGCAGGTCACCATTGAGCTCTACCCGAGCGCCGCCAAGGCCTCGGCCGAAGCCCACCACATGAGCCCTACCCCGCTACTGGCCCGATATCAGGACGGAGCGGTCCTGGTTGACGTGTACTCCAACGCCCCAGGACCGGTCATTTCCAGCCTGAACACGCTAAAGGGGCTGGCTGCGGTGCCGGGTTACGGTTCCTGACCCGAGCCGGCGCTGGCGGTGGCCGCCGCCCGGGCCGGACTTACTGAGTTGGTAGGCACGCAAAAGGGCCAGAATGGGGCGCTGAGCAGGGGGAACAGACGCGACGGCGCGGAGGGGTCGTGTTACTACGCGAGCCGGTG